>VGVX01000055.1 GCA_016873845.1 Ignavibacteria bacterium | reverse complement strand
ATCACGCAATCAAATCCACCCTCCTGCATAATGTTCTTAAATTCAGTACTCCAATCAAATACATTTATCCGTATTCGTTCTTCGTCATCAACAAATAGTAATTGTGTCTGCTCATAAAAATCCGGACCTATCAATGAATTTCCGCATTTGATATTGTTAGACAAATCTGGCAAAGCTCGTTCGTGAAAAAATCTCATTTGAGATGCAAGTGTTTCGTCTGTTTCACCTTCCAAAACTTTTAAGAGAAGCGAGAGCTTTGTTACTTCTACTGCTTGAGGGTCAATATCTACTCCGTAAATATTGTTGAGTAAAATTCGTTTTCGTTCTACAGTTGTAAGTTTCCATCCGCCATTGTGTGCTTGATAAATTGGAGAATCCTTTATCTTTTTATTATTAAGCGAATTGGAAATTCGCTCTACATAATAATTGAAATGCCAATCTAACAGAAATTGATATGCACCAAGAAGAAACGATCCGCTTCCACATGCCGGATCGAGTATTCTTAACTTCGCAACTTGATTAGGTGTTTTATCTTCTATAAGTTTTCCAACAGTATTTTTAACAATGTAATCCACGATGTAAGTCGGTGTGTAATAAACGCCGCCGGCTTTTTTTACTTCAGGCTTTTCATCGATTTTTGCTTGATGCGATGGAGTAAGTCGAATTACTTTCCCGAGAAATTGCTCATATACGTGACCAAGAATATCAGCCGGCAGAACAGAGAATTCATAAGGACTTTCTGGATAATATAAATTCTTAATAATGTCTTTAAGAACTTTATCGTCAATTTTAAGATTGCGAGTGATTGAATCTGGAGGTTCATTTATTCCTTTCTCTTCTTCAAAATGAAAAAGTCCACTGTTATACTTTTCATCGGCACGATTGAAGATTTGCATCAGTCGTGCATAAACGTTAACCCCATTTTGAAAAGACATTAGTTGACCGTATTCCTCAATCCCTCTATCTTCACAAATGCGGAGGAAGATTATTCTATCGATAGTTTTTTGAACTGCATAATTAAGTTCTCGGTTTGTAAGTTTTGGATTTCGGATTGCGATGTTCTTCGCAAGAATTTCACGCCAATGCTCAATTTCTTTTAAGAATGCGTCGTCAACTTCAGCAGTTCCTCTTTTAGCTTTGTTGATCTCAGCATATTTATCGAAAGAACCTTTTAGAATTGAATCTTTTGAAAATACTGAGGTAATCTCTTCCCACTTTTCGATATAATTTTTATATGTGTAATAGTTCACCCGCGCAACAGACGGCTTATCGTTTTTATTTGGTTTGATTCGACAGTCGTAAACAGCTAACTCTTCGAAGTCAGTTAAGATGCTGAGAGGAAGCTTTGCCGTCCATGCATATCGTCTTAGTTGATAAGCTGGATAAGTTTCATCAGCAAGTTTAACGCTTGGCTTCTTTGCTTCTACAAAAAATTTTCTTGTACCGCCAATACGAAACAGATAGTCGGGAGCTTCTGTAGTGTCTGCAGTTTTCTGTGAATATTCATGAACAACATCTTTATAAGCTTCGGCATAGCCGGCTTTATTCGAAACATCCCAGCCGAGAGCTTCGAAGAATGGATCAATGAATTCCCTTCTAACTTGAGTCTCGTTGTATTGACCGGATTTGTAAGATTCGATATTCCTATCAAAACGCTCAACCAATTCAATTATCTGCGAATTCATTTAATTCTCCTGGCTTTAAAATAAAAAAAGATTTCATCCTCTCAAATCATAACTCGCTGATATAAGAAAATGAAATCCTTATTAAATTCTTAATGGTCTTAACTCAACTCGCTTGTCATTATAAAGAGTGGTTTCATTTCGAAGCTTTTATAAAATGGTCTTAGACGTTCTGTGTTATAAAACTTTTCTACGTTTACAATTTTTTTTGTGCTTGTGATTATATCAAGCGGAACGTTATCGTATCTTCCATTTTTCAGCACAACGAGCCGACCATGAATTCCTTGAAGGACAAGATCAAGAGCAAGATTTCCATAAGCCATTGGCACGATCGAATCAATCGCATCTGGATCGCCGCAGCGGACTAAGTAGCCAAGCTTTTGATTAATTATATCTATTCTTCTTCCGTTGTTGAATTTAGGAGAAAGTTTTTTCAATTCTTCGCTGACTAAATCTCCAATTCCACCAAGCTTTGCATGCCCATAAGCATCAGTAGTTCGGCTTTGAAAGATCATTTCGCCCCCCTCGAACATAGCACCTTCGGAAACTAAAAGAACAGAATATCTGCTTGGATTTTTAAACCTATCCTGGGTTAAAAGCTCTGTTAGTAATTCAATATTGAATTTGTATTCAGGAATTACGCATCTGTTCGCGGAACCTGCCATCGTCGGAATAACTGCGGTGAATCCTGCATATCTTCCGAAAACTTCAAGCACCATAAAACGTTCATGAGAGCCAGCCGATGTACGAAGTGCATTTGTCATTGCAATTGTTCTCGTTACGCAAGTGCTGAATCCAATACAGTAATCGGTGCCGGGAACATCGTTGTCCATTGTCTTGGGAATTGCAATTACTTTAACACCTTCTTGATAAAGTCTAACTCCATAGCTCAAAGTATCGTCACCGCCAATTGGTATTAAATGATTAATTCCGAGGAAATCAAGATTTTTTAAAACCTCCGGCGTGAGGTCATTTATTTTATTATTGTATTTATCCTTCAAATGATCAGGAACATCATTTTTCTTTACATGACTTGGTCTTGTGCGTGATGAGTGTAAAAACGTTCCGCCGGTTCGTCCTGCACGATTTACAATATCTTCTGTCAAGACTTGATAGCATTCGTGATTATCAGCTTTTTCATCTCGAATCATTTCCACAAGCCCTGCCCAGCCGCGCCGTATTCCAACGACTTGGTAACCTTCGCGAATTGCACGAATTGTCACCGCACGAATTGCAGGATTTAACCCAGGAACGTCTCCTCCTCCGGTTAAAATTCCAATTACACCTTTTTTTGAATTTACAAGTGCCATAATTTCTCTCTCTTTTATATCAAATCAGTTAATAAGTAGTTCATCGGTCTTGAGATGAGGTTATCTACTTTGCGTTACAAAAATACAAAATATTTTATTTCGATTTTGGGGTAAGCAATATTAATCTTTTGGGTATAAAAAACCGTCATGTAAGCCTGCCAAGAAACTCAAGTTAATTGCTGTCACTGACCGGTCGGTGACAGCAGCAAATGCAGTTATTGTAAAAACATGAATCCTTTTCATACCCCTATTAATCTTTATTTACTTACGGTGATAAAAACTTCTATTTTGAGAATTATCTTTTTTAAAACATATGAATTGTTGAAACTAAAAAGCTTTTCAATCTATGAAGAAATTGAAAACAATTGTTCGATATGATGCTTCAGATGTCCGAAATAGTCTTTTATAAAATACTCAAGTGTTACCGACGAACTCTTATCAATCTTTTTCCATGCAATTTGATTGAGATTGTGAGATAACCGCTTCTTTTCTAGAAGATTTTCCGGAATCTGTCCGCAAAGATGTATTATATGAAAATTATAATTCTTCCAAAGCAAAACAAGGGTTTGCCAATCTTCTCCGATATAATTTTGTACTGCCGTCCATTTATCTTGGTCGTATCCATCGAAAACTAAATCACTTTTGAATTGAGCAAGTACAAATCTCCTATGATTATTGCACGCTGAATCGATCAGGTGCCCAAGAATTTCAGCCGTAGACCAGTACGAATCATCTCTTTTTTTATGGACTTCTGAATCCGCCATATCTAATAAGCGATCTGCGGTTGACTCAATAAATTTTTTCATCTCATCGAGGAAATGCTTCATTTTAGAATCCTTTATCATTAAAAACGTTTGTTCACAATTTCTGAAACGAATTTTATTTTACTACATCAAATATCTAAAATGAAAGTGAACAATGCTAAACTTTTTTGAGAAAAGAATTCCTCACAATGGAATGACGTACGTCGAATATATTTCATCTGTAGAACAGAAACTTGAATCGACGAATTATAAATCATTAAGCTACGAAGAGCGACTCGAATACGATAAGCTTAAGCTAAATCTCGCGCGCAGCAGAAGAATTCAAAAGACTTACGAAGTCTCTGATGAACTTATAAACTTAGTCAACAAAATCAAATCTCCTCAGCTTTGGATGGTTTTAACTGAAACTTGGTGCGGCGATTCAGCCCAGAATCTTCCACACATAGCAAAGTTCGCCGAGATTAATCCGAAAATTGATTTAAGAATCATTTTACGTGATGAAAATCTTGAGATTATGGATTTGTACTTAACTGAAGGAACTCGAAGCATTCCGAAACTTATTGCTTTTAATGAAAATGGAAATGAACTGTTTAAATGGGGTGCAAGACCCAAAAAAGCAGAAGAGCTTGTAAACGAACTGAAATCCAGGGGATTATCAAAAGTTGATTATATTGAGAAGCTACATTTGTGGTATGCTAAAGACCGCGGGAAAGAATTAGAAAAAGAGTTCGTGCAGATATTGAGAGAATTATTTAGTCTCTGAATCTATGTCATCAATAATTCTATAGAACACGAATGACACGAATTAAACGGATTTAAACAAATAAATAAAGGACTATTCTGTATTCTTATTAAATTCTTTCCTCCACTGAATCATCCCGCCGAGAACATTGTATGCATTAAATCCAAGCGGCTGTAAAATTCTGACTGCGCGACCGGAACGATTCCCGCTTCTACATATCACTGCAATTTCTTTTTCTTTATATTGATCAAGTGCGTGAATACGTGATTCCAATTCTTGAACAGGAATATTTATCACGCCGTCAATTTTACCGAGCTCGCCTTCAAGTTCCTGCGGAGTCCTTACATCGAGTATTACAAGGTTCGTATCTGCTTTTATTTTTTCTTTTAAGTCTCTCACAGAAATTTCACTTTCGCTTTGTGCACATCCGTTAATTGTTATAAAGAATGTGAACAAAACAAATAAATTTTTTTTCAAGTTCATATTGCACTAATATATTTTGTGTTAATTTAGTTTTAATTCAATCCGCACATTCCAGAAGCACATCCGCCGTATGAAGGCACATCGCAGGCACCGGTTGAACATGCATCTCCGCTAAATCCTGAAGAGCTCCCCATAGACGGGCTGAATGCAGATAAAAGTTTTTTATGATTTTTTGAATTGCAACTTGGACAAAATATATCTTCAGCTTTTTCCTGTCCAAGATGAAGTATTTCGTACTTTGAATTGCATTCTGTACATCGATATTCAAATACTGGCATTTATTTTCCTCCTTAATCGGTTAAAAACTTATTGATGGATTTAATGTGATTTTTGTCTTCATCGAGTTAGAGATTAAACAATTTGCTTCTGCTTTGTGAATGATTCTTTCTGCACGTTCCATGTCTTTCTCGTTCCCGATTTTTATTTTTGGTTCAAGCACGATTTCGCTTATCATAAACTTACCATCGATTTTTTCAAGCTTACCTGCTGCTTTGCTGTCATAAGATTCAAATTCAAGTTTAGATAAATCCGCGATTGCAAGAAACGTTGTCATCAAACAAATCGCTGATGATGCAACGAACAAATGTTCGGGACTCCAAATTCCTTCATGCCCGCCGGGAAATTGAGGCGGAGTTGCAACTTCGATCTCGCTCAATGCCGGTGAAGAGAGCGTTCCCTTTCTTGCCGAATTCCATTTGACATTAACTTCATAAAAATGTGCGTCACTCATAAATTGTTTCCTTTAAATTCTTAAGTTCATCTAAGTGAATTTTAACATTTACTACTCGAATCCTTCTTCAATTAGACGGTTCATTATCTGTACATTCATCACATTGACATAAACTGCGAAGATTTTCCCATGTGTAAAGTCCTGTGTTGTGTCCATCTTTCCAGCCAATCTGTAAGGCATAGCTTCCGACCATTTGAATGGACTTTAAGATAAACATATCTGGTGTTTCGTTATTTTTTTTTGTTGGTGCATAAGATTTCCACAAGATCACTTCTCCTTTGCAATTTGCGCACGGACACTCACGTCTAAGGTTATTCAATTCGTATCTGCTTTCATGTCCATCCTGCCATTTTATCTGAAGTTCAGAAGTGGAAGTCTGCTTAATATCTTCGGGCATTAATATCATTTAAATTTTATAAAATTAGATGCAATACTAATGAAAAGGTTTTAAATTTTTTAGGTAAAATTTGGGTAGAAAACTGTTTATTTGTACTTGCTTTTTAGAATTTTTTGCAGCCGCTCAGGATAATCCGTCTCAATTGCATCAACACCAATGTCGATCATCCTTTTCATTTTATTTTCTCCATCCACGTCCCAAGCGATAATTTTATAGCCATTAGTCTGAGCTTCCTTGACAAAATCTTCCGAAAGAAGCAATGAATGAGGCTGAAGATAATTCACGTTCAGTGAAAAGAGATCCTGAAACGAAACTCTTGATCCGATAGAAAAATTTAAAAATGGAATTCTGATCCCATAAACGTATATCAGCGGCACTTCTGGCAAGTGCTTGCGAATTCGTTCAAGTATTCTTGTGTCAAATGATTTTAAAATAATTTTTTTGTGAGATGGGTTATTTTTAACAATGCGAATGATATTACCAATCATTCTCGACATATTTCTTGAATCTTCTTTTATCTCGATGATCAAGGTTGTATTCGAATCTATAATGTCCAGCACTTCGTTTAACGTTGGAATTCTCTCGTTTTTAAAACTTTCATGAAACCAGCTTCCGGCATCAAGAATTTTAATCTCTGACAAAGAGTGTTCATTAACAGCTCCCTTGCCATTTGTTGTTCTGCTGACAGATTCATCGTGAATTGAAATTAACTCTCCATCTTTGGTCATTCGAATGTCTATTTCAATAAATTTCACCCCAAGGTCGATTGCTGCCTTCATTGCGGCTAAAGTATTTTCCGGTGCGTTTGAACAAGCTCCACGATGTGCAATAATTTCTGGTATATTATTGTTCTGCGGTTGTGCTTGACCAGCAAATAAAATCAAAAAGGATGCTGCGATCAGTACTGAGCTAATACTTAGGCGCAATTACTTTTCCTCTTTCTTAAAATTTAACGATGCTGAATTAATGCAGTATCGTTTTCCTGTTGGTGCGGGCCCATCATCAAAAACATGTCCGAGATGAGAACCGCACTTGCTGCACATAACTTCGATTCTTGTCATTCCAAAACTTTCATCAGTTTCAAAATGAACTTTTTCTTTATCGATTGACTGCCAAAAACTTGGCCAGCCGGAACCCGATTCATATTTCGTATTTGATTTAAAGAGCTCACTGCCACAGCCGACGCACAGGTAAGTTCCAGTTTCATTATGCTTATAGTATTTTCCGGTGAATGGTCTTTCCGTTCCTTTTTTTCTCGTGATGTTGAATTGCTCTTCGGTAAGCAGTTCTTTCCATTCCTGTTCGGATTTATTTATCTCATATTTCATCGTGCTCGAATTCCTTTCAATTGAGTTTGTCTTAACGGAAGAATCTACCAGACAAGTATTTCCATTTAATGAGTCGGAGAAAGATAAATTTTTTATTTGTTCTGATGCACTTTCGCGGCTGCAATTAGATAAAAATAATGCACTTGATGTAATTATTAATATAATTTGGATTTGCATAAAAATTAAAATCTTGTACGAAAGAAATTTGTTTTTGTTCAATGAAAAAACTAATGAATTTCCTTTAAGTAAACTAAGTAATTCAATACAATTCTCAAATAATGGAGATTCATTGCGAATGTTTGTTTTTCCATTGTTCTGTTCTTATGATTGAACGATAATAAGATGAATATAGCTTGTTAAAACTTTATTTAGATGTTTGTACTTTATGTCGGCCATTTGACAATCAGAATGACATGAAAATTAAATTAGAAACAGACGCCGTCTATTATATTCTTGACAAAATTTACAATCGATCTTTTGAACTAATTTCTTCTCCAATTCATTGGAACGAAATTTCTGCAATTTAAGACAGTCAATAAAAGTTTCAATTAATGTATTTATTAGAAAGATACTCAAAAAAAATAAGTTTTGATTTTGTCTTGGCGAAAAAACGTACAGAAGAGCTAATGGTAAAAAATATTGGCGTAGCCGACTCAGCTCATCTGACATTTGCTGAACAATATTCAGATATATTAATTACATGCGATAATAAATTTTATAAACAAGCAAAAAAGTATTGTATAAATATTCAAATTATGAATCCGGTCGAATTTTGTGCAAAGGAGTTAAGAAAATGAGTGAAAGTACATACATAGACGAAAATAAATTATTACGTAAAGCAATTAAAATTCTACTTGAAGAATTGGGCCCGGTTGAAACAAGTCGATTTCTATCTATCACAAATCAAATACGGAAAGAATCTGTTAAGAGACATCGAGACTGGCAAAAAAATTTGGATGAGAAACGTTTTCTTAAAGAGATCTTTGATGAAGATTAATATTTTGAAAAACCAAGCGCGTCTATATTTTGATTAATGAATCTTTAACTCTTTGATTCTTTTTTACCACTACTTCGCGGATTCATACAGTTTCCTTCTTATATCTAAAAAGTAAAAACCTCTAATTTGAGTAGAGTCTTAAATTTTTCAAAATAGCGGATTACATCAGACTTTTAATATACCCACCATCCACTGCAATAGTTTGACCCGTGATGTATGCAGTTCTATCCGAACAAAGAAACGCTGCGAGATTGCCGATCTCCTCAGGTTTTGCCATCCTTCCCATTGGAATATCTTTAGTAAAGTTTTTTAAAACTTCTTCATAGGATGTATTTTGAGATTTAGATTGTTCAACTGCTAAATCATAAATCCGATTTGTAAGGGTATAGCCCGGTGCAATATTGTTTATTGTTATATTGAACGGGGCAAGTTCGGTTGAAAGTGTTTTTGCATAAGCGGTAACGCCGCTTCTGAATGAATTTGACAAGACTAATCTTTGTATTGGCTGCTTTACTGAAATGGAAGTAATGTTAACTATTCTGCCAAACTTATTTTGCTTCATTACTTCGCTGACTTCACGTGAAAATCTTACGACCGACATTAATACTTCATCGAACGCGCTTGTCCAATCGTCATCAGAAAATGATTCGATAGAGCCCGAGACAGGACCCCCGCAATTGTTAATTAAAATATCAATTCGTCCTAACGTATTAATCGCTTCGTTGACTGTCTCTTTTATTTCCTGACCAATCTTAACGTTGCATTCATGCCAAAAAACTTCCGTATTATATTGCTCGCTAATTTCTTTAGAAGCAGAGATTAAGTTATCTTTATTTGAAGAAGAGATCATAACCTTACATCCTTCTTGAATCAAAGAAGCCGCACAAGCTTTTCCGATCCCTTTACTTGCGGCAGTTACAAGAGCAGTTTTATTTTGTAGTCCTAAATTCATTGCGGTTTCCTTTAGTAATTGAAAACTTACTTATTCAATTGTCGATGTGAATCTCTTCATCATCATTTAATACTTCCCGCGGAAGTTAACCTTTGGCAGTTTTAACGCACCTTAAAACTGATTATGTATTTTTAATAATGTCAACGATTCCAACCCTAATCATCATTATTGCTATAGCAGCGAGAAACAAAGCGGCAACTTTCGCAAAAGCTTTTGTTCCTGAAACTCCAATTATTCGAACAATTTTTTGGGAATAGTAAAGGACGAACAAGGCGATTAATAGGTTTGCTATCATTGAAAGAATTGTTGCCAGAAATCCGCTGCTGCTTACTAAAACTAAAATTGTGGTCAATGCTGCAGGTCCCATCACCAGAGGAATGCCAAGCGGAACAATTCCAATACTTCCCGAGGGTTTACGTCTCGTATCTTCTCCAGAGAAAAGTAATTCTTGAATTGCAAGAATCAATAATACCAAACCGCCGCCTATACGAAAATCGTTCATTGTAATTCCCATGAAATCAAGAATTACCATTCCAGAGACCAAGAAAACTGTCGCAAGCACAAATGCTGTCGCAATCGCTTGATAGATCAATTTTTTTCTTTCTCGTTTATCGAACTCCTCTGTTAAACCAATGAAGATAGGAAGCGTACCTACAATATCAATCGCAACAAACAGCGGAATAAATGCAAATAAGAAATCATTCAACGTCATAATAAAATTCTTTTCTAATTCATCTGCTCTTTAATTTCCGAGACTATTTTTGCAGTATCAAGTGCAATTATAAGCTCTTCATTAGTGGGAATTACAAGTGCCTTAACTTTTGAGCCGGGTGAGCTTATTTCGCGCTCTCCATTTGTATTAAGATTTTTTGTTTCATCTAATTCAATTCCAAAGTATTCCATGCCTGTTAAAATTTCTTTTCTTACTTCACTGCTATTTTCACCGATTCCGCCAGTGAAAACAATTGCATCCACTCCGCCAAGTGCGGCAATGTATCCACCTATATATTTTTTTATTCTGTAGCAGAATATTTCAAATGCATGTTTTGCGCGAATATTTCCTTCGTTCACAGATTTTATTAATTCTCTCATGTCATTCGAAACGCCGGAAATACCTATAAGTCCGCTATGCTTGTTCAACATCGTTGTGATTTCTGCAAGGGTTAATCCCTCTTTCGCCATTATATGCAATGGGATAGATGCGTCGATGTCTCCGCTTCGTGTTCCCATCAGAAGGCCTTCGATTGGTGTGAAGCCCATTGTAGTATCAATTGACACTCCCTTATCAATAGCCGCCATACTGCATCCGTTGCCAAGATGACATGTAATAATTTTCAATGATTCAGCGGATTTTTCCAAAAATTCTGCAGTTCTTTGTGTCACATAAAGATGCGACGTTCCGTGAAATCCGTAGCGTCTTATTTTATGAGCTTTATAAAGTTGATATGGAATTCCATACAAAAAAGCTTTGGGCGGCATTTGCTGGTGGAATGCTGTATCAAAAACTCCGCATTGCGGAATGCCAGGCAAGTGATTTTGACATGCGATTATTCCTTTTAAGTTCGGCGGATTGTGAAGAGGAGCTAATTCAAAATTGTCTTGAATAGTTTTTATTACCGTATTCGTGATTAATACTGATTCTGCGAAATCTTCACCTCCATGAACTACTCTATGTCCAACGGCTTCTATTTCGTTTTTGTCTTTAATAACTCCATGATTTTTACTTAACAGCACAGCCAGAACATATTCGATTGCAATGTTGTGATCCAATATTTCTCCTGTGATCTTAATACTGTCTCCATCGTGTCTGCTGTGTGTTAAAATCGCCGATGATGTTCCAATTCTTTCAATCGCGCCTTTTGCAAGCACAAGTTTCTCTTCGACATCAATAAACTGATATTTAATTGAAGAACTGCCGCAATTTAAAACTAATACTTTCATTATGATTCACTCAAACTTTTATTATTCCGTTATTATGATAATTTTCTTCCATGTTCATCGTACTTGAAAAATCCTTCTCCAGATTTTTTTCCGAGCTTTCCTTCGCGGACATATTTTCTGAGTAATGGACATGGCCGATATCTTGGTTCGCCAAGTTCATGCCAAAGGGTTTCCATCCAGGCGAGAATTTCGTCGAGTCCCATATTGTCTGCAAGCTCAAGCGGCCCGATTGGAAGATTATAGCCGAGCTTCATTGCTGTATCGATACCATCGGCAGTTGCCAAACCTTCCATGAGAATGTGCATTGCTTCATTCAAAAATGGAACTATAACTCTCGTTGTTATAAATCCAGGGTATTCAAATACTTCAACAGCAGTTTTACCAAGTTTTTTGGCAAATGACTTTGTGATTCGTGTTGTTTCGTCAGAAGTTTTTATACCTCTAACAAGTTCAACAAGAGGAATTTTTGGAACCGGATTTAAAAAATGCATTCCAATTATTCTATCAGATCTATTCGAATCTTCTGCAATTTTGGACAAACTAAGTGTTGATGTATTAGAAACGAAGATCGTCTCAGATGGGCAAATTGAATCGATCTTTCTGAAAATTGATTTCTTCAGCTCAAGATCTTCATCTACCGCTTCAATAACGATATCACATTCTTTGATTTCGTCAATTTCGGTTGTCCATTTTATTCTTTGAAGGATTGCTTTTTTTTCGCTGGCAGTCATACCCCAGCGTTTTATTTCTCGGTCCATATTATCACTAATACTTCGAGAGCTTTTTTCGCAGGCTTCATCGTCTTTTTCAACAATCAGTACATCTATTCCAGCCTGTGAAGCAGATTGTGCGATTCCGACTCCCATATATCCCCCGCCGATAATCCCGATAGTCTCTATTCTATCAGGATCTAAAACCGGTGTGGGCATATCTTCGATGAGGTCTTCAAATCTAAGTTTTTTTTCTTCTATGTTCATTTTGTTATTAATAGTTTAATTCTGTCTTTAAATTTTGAGTTTCTAATTTCTTTAATATTTTCTTTTGATATTTTCATTTCAAGTTCAACACTTTTTCCCGTCAAGAAGATGTCCATTTGAGAAAGTTCGTTAATAAATTGATCATTGGGAGAAGTGAGTGTAACCATAGACACAATTCCATTCAACACACTTTTCAGTAAAACGGCACTTGCTTCGTCTTTGCACTGCCAGTTAGAATTAATTACAATGCCATCATTAAATTTTGCTGACAAATTAATGTGTCTAATTGAGTTGGTCAACTCTCTTACTTTTTCATTCTTTGTGATTGCCGCCCCTTTTTCGATCAATTGAGAGACAACAGAACTTTGCGTTGTCGCAATCCAGAATTGATTCTTGAATCGTGTTGAATTGATAATCGACATATAGCTGTCGTTGTCTAATATCGATTTTTCTTTTTCAAGATTTTCGAGCGTCTTGAATCTCTCTTCATTATTTACTGCGATAAGCGTCTGCTTATCGATGATTTTTATCTTTAAACTTTTTACCTTGCTGGAGGATGAATTTTGTTCAAAATAATTTTTGATTTTTTCAGGCGAAACATTCCCATTAACTATTATTGTCGAACTTTCATTCCATTCGTTTGCAAGAATGAGTTCGTCCACATCTTTTTCGAAGCTTAGCCCCGTCAACTTGACAAATTCATCGAGTTGATTTTTTCTTTTTTCTTCAAGCTGGGATTCAATGAAATTTTCCCAGAAAGGTGTTTTCCGAGTCTCTATTAAATTAAAATAAATAATAATCTGAGGATCGTACGGCAGAAATTTAAAGCGTTCTTTCATGGAAATATCAATCGGCTTAGGATTTTCTCTGCCGCAAGAAGATATCAGCAACAGTGCACCAAGAAAAATAAAAATCGATCTCCGCATTAAAAATTCTTCCGCTGAAAAATATAAACCGTCGATGCAAACATAACAATTCCCCAAATTGTAGTTGTGATTAATGGCATCCAATTAATTACCGCGACCCCGGCGGCGATATCAAGCGTAATTCCGCCAAGCTCAGATGTCTGTGGAATAATATAATAGACTACATTAATAATAAATTTACCGACGGACGATGTGATAAGAGAAGTTGTAATGTTTTCGCGATATGCTAATATCGGACTGAAAATAAAAAACACCAAGTAAGAAATTATCATTGCAAATATCGAGCTTTGTGTTAGAATGCCAATAAACATCATCAGTATATAGAATATCATGAAGATGTAAGTGATTAGAATTATCGTTGTCAGAAATTCTAAATTCCAAATATCAAATTTCAAACTTATCATAAGCCAAATAGCAAATACGAGATAAGCAATGTTCAATAATACGATAAGTGTCCCGCCTAAGAATTTTCCAATTAATAAAGTTAGGCGTGAGATTGGTTTTGAAAGCAGCAGGTCTATTGTTCCCTTTTCAAGCATGTTTGGAATGAAGCTCGATGCAGAAAAAATAGAGAGGAATAATCCGCCTGCATAAAGCGGACCGATAATAAAAACTTGTATCCCAATGATAATGCTCCGTATCGAATTTTTATCTTCAGATAAATTCATCATTCCTATCATTCCTTCGACTGACGAGAGTGAAAAGAAGAGGAAAAATAAAATTATCACAAACGTTGAAATGCCGAAGAAAAAAATAAAAACCTTTCTTGAAATTGCTTCCCTAAATGTATCTCCGATAATCGCCAATAATTGCAAGTTCTTATTCTTTCTTATCTGATTCTTTAATTAAGTTTATAAACAAATCCTCGAGCGAGGTTTTCTGTGCCGAGAAGGATTCGATCATCACTCCCGAATTTCTTATCTTATCAATAAGTTCATTCAGCTCGTCTGTGTTTGCTACATTAACATTAAACTTGTACGATATATTTTTAAAATGATGCGATAACTTTTTCAACTCTTCTAACTTGTCAGAAGAGACATTTGGATCGAGTATAATTTGATATTCCATACCTTTTTGAGTTAAATCTGAAACGTTTCCTTCTCTGATTAACTCACCTTTGTTAAGAATTGCAACCTTATCGGTTATCATTTCAACTTCCGAAAGCAGATGTGAATTTAGAAAAATCGTTTTCCCTTGAGCTTTTAAGTTTTGGAGAATGTCTCTAATTTCTTTTCTCCCGATTGGATCAACTCCATCTGTCGGCTCGTCTAAAAAAATCAAATCGGGATCGCTAATCAATGCTTGTGCAAGCCCAAGCCGCTGCATCATTCCTTTTGAATACTTTTTGATTTTAGTTTTTCTCCACTTTGCCATTCCGACGAGCTCTAAATTCGTCGAAATACTTTCATTCAATTTAATCTTATCATCGATGCCGGAAAGTTTCCCAAAATAATTAAGAACCTGCTCTCCTGTAAGATAATTTGGATACTTATGGTTTTCGGGCAAATATCCAATTCTTTTTTTAATTCGATAATCAAAAATATCCGTATCGAAAATTGTTGCCCTCCCGCTTGTCGGAAAGCAAATGTTCAAAAGGACCTTTATCAAAGTTGTTTTGCCTGCGCCATTCGGTCCGAGCAGTCCAAATATTTTACCTTGTTCAACAGAAAGCGTTAAATCTTTAACTGCCGTAATATTCCGGCTGGTGAAAAAGCTTTTATATACTTTTGTTAATGAATTTACTTGAATAGCAAACATGTGAATCAACTAAGGGCGGATAATATCATACAAAATTTCATTACAAATTTATCTAATAAAAAATCCTGTAGCAAGCAGGCAAGTTTCTTAATTCTGATTTATTTAGGAAACCACGGAATAAATTTGTTAGTCTTCTTTGCATACTCTTGAAATGCCGGATTGTCTGCATAACGTTTTTCAAGCAGCGGCACGCCGGAAACTTTGAGGAGTAAAAATGTAATTAAGATCGGGCTGAAAATCGAATAAATTCCATTCGGGGCAGAAAGTGTAATTATAAATATTCCCCACCAAACAACCGCTTCGCCGAAATAATTTGGATGACGAGAGTAATGCCATAAACCTTTTGTCATTATTTGATCTCTATTTTTCTTCTCATTTCGCACGAACTTCCAAAGTTGATCATCGCTAATTGATTCAAATAGAAATCCGAAGAGCCAAATAGCAACACCAATGATATCCGCGAATGTTAATCCAGGTTCGGAATAAACATTTATAATTATTATTGGGCAAGAAATTATAAGAAGCAAGAATCCTTGTAGCATAAAAACGTACAAAAAACTTTTCCAAACAACCTTTTTTCCCCATCGTTTTCTCATATCGGTATATCGATAGTCTTCCGGTTTCCCCTTGTTCCGTCTATAAATGTGAAGAATTAATCGTATTCCCCAAATCAATATGAGTAATGTAATAATTATCTGACGCTCATAAATTTCCGCTGCAAATATCAGATTGAACAGAGCAACCAAAATAAATCCTCCACCCCAAGCATAATCGACTATCGAATTATTATTAATCCTTTGAGCGATAAGGAAAAAGATCGACATGTATACAAAAATTATTATTGCGGTGATTTGCAGAGCTGATACCATTTTAACCTCTTATTTTATTCATCCTTCCAAATATGAAATGCTAAGTGCACCGATTCCTGCATGCAAACCTATCACCGGTGCAATGTCGAGAAGAAACTTTGCCGATTCGCCGGTTGCAGCTCTAATTTTTTCTTCAATAGCTTTGGCTTCGTCTGCATTATTAGCGTGTCCGATTGCATATCTGGTTAACGGGTGCGACTTGATTTTCTCAATAACCATCTCAGTAATTTTTTTTGTATTAGCATTGGCGCCAAAAGATTTTCCGGATAATATCGATGCTCCGTTTTCATCGAGTGACACAACCGGTTTTAAATTTAGGATGTTTGCAAACATTCCTTTCAGAGGACTTACTCTACCGCTCCTTACCATATATTTCAAAGTTTTTACACTAACTAAAATTTTTGCCTTTGATGAAATCTTTTCTGCCATTGCAACAACTTCGTCAAAGGATTTTTTATTCTCAATTTCTTCTGCTACGTGCTGAACAATTAATCCAAACGACGTCGAAATGTTTTTTGTATCAACTACGGCAATTTTTTTATCTGGAAATTTTTTCGCAGCGAGTTTAGCTGAGTTCCACGTTCCGCTCAAGTTTTGCGAAAGATGAATAGAAATTATTGATTCGTAATGTTCGAACAGTAATGAGTATAAATTTTCAAAAGCTTTAACTGACGGCTGCGAAGTCTTTGCGGATAATTTATGAGATTTTAATAATGAATAGAATTGATGCGGTGTTATGGTCGTTTTATCTAAAAGATTACTCTCTCCATATAAAAAATTGATCGGAACAAGATGAATCTGATATTTATCAAGAAGCTCAGCGGGTAGATCACATGCAGAATCAACTACAAGCGCAATTGAAGAATTTCGATTGAACTGAATTTCGTTTTGTCTTTGCATATCATCAACTTTTGATTGAACAATCGTTCCATAATCCATAAGCCTGTAAAATATTTCAGATGGAGTGTTTGTGTGAACATGAAACTTTACCGCCGTCTTTGATCCAGCCACAATCAGCGAATCTCCAAAATCTGACAAGAATTTTCTCAGTTGATCAGAAGAGAGTTTATCTGTTTTGACCATTCCTTCTGTACAAAAACGAAATTGGAGTTTCTTATAGTTATCAAACTTATGTGAATTGGATTCTTCTAAGTCAATTTGGATTGTTTCCATCTCTTCCATTTTTTTTCCAGTTTTTAGGAAACTTGAAAATCCTTCTATGAAATGCACAAATCCCTGCGCCCCTGCATCTACAACGCCTGCTTCTTCAAGAACTTTCAATTTTTTAGTTGTTTCTTTTAACGATGCTTTCGCCGTTTCAATGGAATGATTTATTAATTCTACGAAGTCGTGAGTTTTTTCGTGCAGTTTATGAATCGCATCCGCCCAAGATTTCATTACTGTTAGAATTGTTCCTTCAACTGGATTTGTAACTGACTTGTAAGCAAACTCAACTCCACGATTAATTGCACTTGAAAAGTCTTTTTGATTTAATTCGTTCTTATCTTTTGCGCCATCGTTCAAACCTTGTATGAATTGGGCGAATATTATTCCGGAATTTCCTCGAGATCCAAGCAGGGCGGCGTCTGCCATTCGGCTGCTGACTTTTGAAAATGACGGCTCTGCTTTGCATCCTTCAACCACTGAGTGCATTGTTAATACAAGATTTGTCCCTGTGTCTCCATCGGCAACTGGAAATACGTTTATCTTATTTAGATAAGCTTTGTTCTTTAAAACTGTATTTTTACCGGACGAAAATCCGTGATAAAGCTTTTCGCCATCGAGGAAATCTATTTTCATACAATTTGATCCATGATTTTTATTTTAACTAAATCCTCCCTGTTGATATGCTTTCAAATTCTTGTCTTAATATTAGGAGAAAATTCAATAGTCGCAACGTTTTTATCGGCAAATTGGTTCAAAGCTAATCTCACAATTTTTTTATTGAATTTGACAAAGTTTTTCTCCAGTTTTTGTTATGAATATTAAAATAAAATTCCTCGCCAAAGAGTACTTAACAAGCGATATAGCTATAATAGTCTATATTTCCGTCGCTAAGTTATTGATTCATTTATATTCCAATGCATTTGCTAATTACGGAATTTTTCGAGACGAACTTTATTACATTGCCTGCAGCAAACGGCTTGATATCGGTTATGTAGATCAGCCGCCACTTGCAAGCTACATCATGGCATTTTCACGGATGATAATCGGCGATTCTGTTTTTGCAATTAGATCACTTCCCGCGATAGCTTCTGCAATGACAGTTTTTGTGACAGGAGCAATCACACGAGAGCTGGGAGGAAAGAGGTTCGCTGTTACAATTTCATGTCTTGCTGTAACTTTCTCACTTATCCATCTTGCGATGTTTACTTTCTTTTCGATGAATGCATTTGATATTTTATTTTGGACGATCTCCTTTTATCTCGTGATTAAATTAATAAAAGGTTCAACCTCAAAACTTTGGTTACTGCTTGGAGTGTTAATGGGACTTGGATTAATGAATAAGATCACATTTCTTTGGTTTGGTTTGGGTTTATTCGTCGGCTTGCTTGCCACCGTAAGTCGTAAAGAGCTTAAAACAGCGCGGCCTTTCTTGGCATGTTTAATCGCATTGTTCATTTTTCTTCCGTATATAATTTGGAACATCCAAAATGATTTTGCTCATTTAGAATTTATAAGGACTGCTTCGGCAGAAAAATACTCGTCTATTACTCCGGTTGATTTTATCTTAGGTCAATTTTTAATAAACAATCCTGCCGTTGCGCCTGTTTGGTTGGCTGGTTTATATTTTTTCTTCTTCAATGAATCGGGAAAAAAATTCAAACTGCTTGGATTTATATTCCTAACTTCTTTTACAGTGCTCGTTGTCAATTGGCACAGCAAACCAGAATATCTTTCCCCGGCTATGCCAATTCTTTTCGCTTCTGGCGGAGTAATGCTGGAGCTCATCTCATATAAAAAATACTGGAATTGGATTAAGTATACAATCACCGCATTTGTAATTGTTTTTGGAATAGTTTTGATGCCTGTTGTACTTCCTATCCTGCCGCCGCAAACGTACATTGCTTATTCAAAAAGTCTCGGCATTGCTCCAAGTACTGCAGAGGGCAACACACTGGAGGAGCTTCCGCAATTTTATGCCGATATGTTTGGTTGGGAAGAGTTTGCAAAGACAATTT
>VGVX01000054.1 GCA_016873845.1 Ignavibacteria bacterium | reverse complement strand
TGTGATTTACTTTCTTTCTTCGTAAATTGATTTTGAAAATATGATAACAGCTTTTTTCTTTTATGTACATATAATATTTGCACTCTACGTCTTCACAAAAAGATGGCAGGAGGAAAGTCTCGGTGCCGCATTTCTCGTTCTAATCTTCATTGGAATAATTTTTTCAGTTGGATGGACGTTATCTTATTTTCTGGTTTCATTAGTTTTCGAGCCGCAAGGGTTCGGTAAGTTCTACAACCGGGACACAATCTCACTTACACTTTTAACAATTCTCGAATTCTTCTTTTACAGTTTTTATTTCAAAGGAAGAATTAAGCTGCTGCCCAGCAGTGAAAAATCTACCAACTCTTAGTTTACATTAGCATAAGGACATCTCGAAATCTCAAAACACAAGCTCCAAATGACAAATTCTATGAACCAAATTTCAAACGAATACTTTGATTGCTTTGTTTTGTCCGCCACAGCGGATTGAATTTTGGTTGTTGTAGCTTATTTGAGATTTATTTTTTGTTATTTGGAGTTTTTAGAGGTTCCCTTAATTATCGAGTTTTTACACAGAGTAAAATAAGAGATTTATTCCAGTCGGTAAGGAATTGTAATTACGACATTCTGTTCAAATTGAACTTGATTTGGTCTCAATGGTTCGAATTTCCACGTCTTAAGTGCTGCAATTGCAGCATCTTCAAGCTGTGTATCTGCTTTTATTAATGGAATTGGAGAAACTACAGAACCATCAGGCAAAATTATAAAACGCACTTTGATATCGATTTCTTTTTGGACTCCTTGAGGGAAGGTCGGTTTCTCCCAGCGAAGAATTTTTCGAGTCCCGCGTCCACCCCAATCAAAACTAAATCCAGAAGAACCTAAACCGGCATCGCCGGTTAAGTTTTTAGAACTTGAAGGATCAGTAGTTTCAGATTTTTCTTCTCTGCGGATTTCTTCCTTAGGTTTTTTCTTCTCCTCTTTTTTTTCTTTTTTTACTACAGATTCGTCAAATTCTTGTTTCGTTACTGGAGGTTTTACTTCTTCTTTTATCTTCTCTGGAGTAGTTTCTTCCGGAATTTCTTCAATTGCCTTGTTTGCTTGTTCTGTTTGCATCGAAGCTCCCCTCATTCCGCTGCCGGGACTCCCAAAATCTATCTCAACATACTCAAGCGGCTCATCGAGTGTCCCCAATGAGATAAATGTGAAAAGAAGAAGTAGTACGATATGAAAGACAGAGGAGATTGCGTAGGTATATCTCCTGTCAGAAAAAACTTTTTTCATAGCATTTCTTTTTCGGTCGCAATCGTAAACTTTGTAACACCGACTCCTTTTGAAATATCAATCACTTTGATAATTACATCAATCGGCACTTCTTTATCGGTTCGGATGATCAGATTGTTTTCTTTCTCGGCAGATTTTGCTCTCATAATTTTCTCGCCGAGTATGCCGAGACTTATCTTTTCACTTCCAAAATAAATGTCGTTCGTTTTTGTTATCGTGACATTGAACTGAGTTTCGGTCAAAGATTCTGCAGTTTCTGATTTCGGTAGTTTAACCTGAACTCCAGTAGTTACGACGAATTGAGATGTGAGCAGAAAGAATATCAACAAAAGCATCACAATATCCGTAAGCGATGAAAAATTGAACGCTGTCAATAATTTATTATCAGTTTCGAATTTCATTTACTAATTCTTCCCGGAATCTTTCTCATGCAGAAGATCAATGAAATCAGTGGAAGTGATCTCCATTTCAGAAACTAATTTCGTTACACGCGTAATGAAGAAATTGTAGAAGAGATAAGCAAAAATTCCGACAACTAATCCAAATGCAGTTGTTACAAGAGCTTCCCAAATTCCTCCTGCGAGATCACTTGGACTGGCATTTCCACCGAGAGTTTCGACTTTGATAAATGCTGAGATCATTCCGGTAACCGTTCCCAAAAATCCCAATAGTGGCGCCACTCCAGAGATTGTAGCAAGAATAGATAATCCTTTTTCAAGTTTGTAGACTTCTTGTCTGCCAGCACTTTCGATAGATTCTTTCACTCGTTCTGTTCCGAAATGATATTTTGTAAGACCTTTTCTTACAATATTCGAGATTGGAGAATTGTACTCTGAACAATAATTAATTGCTTCAACAACGTCACCGCGTTTAACATGTTCACGGACTTGAATCATGAAACGAGGGACATTGACAGATGCTTGTCTTAAAACAAAATATCTTTCAATAATAACTGCGAGTGCAACAATTGAGCACAAAAAAATGGGCCACATTAGCAGCCCACCTTTTAAAAATCCTTGAAGTAAATCCATATTCTATAAGTTATCTCCTATCGACAAAAATGTTATCGCTCTTTAATAAAACTCTTAAGCTATGATAATCCTTTGCTGCCGCATCTTCATCTTTGTACTTTCCAACCAAAACTCTATACATGGTACCTTTTCCGGTAATATCAGCTGTTTCAACGAATGTTCGATAACCTTTGTTCCTCAAATTTCTTGCTTCAGAGTTTGCATAAGCTTGATTTGTATATGAACGTACTTGAATGAAATAATTTCCATCGGAATAAGCTTCCGTTGGGAATGACTCGGTTACAACCGGCTTCTCAACTTTAAGTGTAGTTCTTTTAACAGTCCGCTTATAAACTGGTTTCCTTGGTGTCACAATAGGTTTAGTTGCAGGCGGTTTTACTTCGACAACTTCAGGCTTCGTCGGAGTAACTTCCGTAACTATTGGGATATCTTTTTTTGTTACGATTGGTGTGGTTTCTTTTTTCTCTTCTATTAAGATGCCGGCTTTGTCCTTTCCAGATTCTTCCGGTTTTTGGATTGTCTGATATTCTTCAGGCATTAAGATGATTTCTTTTTTAGTGCTTCTGCGGGCTGTATCAATAGCTTTGGTTTTCTGATCTTGAACTAAAACCGGTGGAGATGTACTCCTCTTTCCCCTTTCTACGATACTTACAGAGCTCTTTCCTGAATCCGTTACATCGGTACTCAAAGCCCAATATATTCCAACTCCCACAATTGCGATTAGAATTAAAACCAACGTTATCCATAAAAAAGGAGATGAATTTTCTCTTGGAACATAACCAGATGGTGCTCCACTCGGAGGTGGAGTTGAAGTGCTTCTTTTATAAGTAGATGATGGTGGAGGACCAATCTCATCACCAAGAACGAATTTTGGTTCCCCCTCGTTTAGATTCATATTAGGCATTTCTGCTCCCTTTGATATTGTTTCTTCTTTGATATTTGTCTCAATTGCTTTTTTAGCTGCTTGTTTTTTTTCTTCTTCGGAAATCAACGATTCAAACATTTCATCCGCTAAACTCAAGTCAGATTTTTTTTCTGCCCCAAATTCAAATTTCGCGGGAGAAATTGGCGGAGTAGTCTCAATCGCAGCTTTTTTGTCAAGTTCTTCAAGAAATTTTGCTGCCATTTCGGATGGTTCACTTATTTCAGGTTCATCAACTAAAAGTGGAATTTTTTTCTCTATTTTTCTCTCAATATTTTCTTCAATCACTTTAGTTTCAAGATTTGCGTATTTTTTATTTATATCTTCAGCAAGACTTTTTGCGGGAGAAAATGAAACTTTAGTCTTCGCTGGTATCTCTATCTCTTTGTTCAGAAGTGCATTAAAAGTTGTTCTTGGTTTAGTTTTCTTTGTTGAAAATTTGCCAAAATCAGAAATAGAAACTTTCTCTTCATCATTTAAGGATTTGGATGTTAATTCAAGAAAGTTATCGAGTACCTGTTCGACTTCTGATGGATCGCTCCCTAAATTATTCCCGATAAATTCTACAAAGTGTTTTTTATCCATGATAAACCTCTCACTTTATTAAGTTTTTGGAAGGTTTAAACACCAATACTTCTTTTGGAGGAATTAATATTGTATCTCCGGTTTTTGGATTTACTCCCTTCCTTTGCTTTCGGTTTTTCAACTCAAATTTCCCAAAATTGTGAAAAGTGAATGATTTATTTTTTCGGACTTCAGCTATCAAGCCAGAAAGAATTGCTTCCAAGACTTCCTTGACTCTTTTTTGTGTAAGGCCTGTCCTACTTGAAATTACCGCAACTAAATCATGTTTATTCATAATATTTTATAGATTTGTTGATAAATATAAAAGCAAATCAATTGATTTCAACTGATAGTTTATCCATCGATAATTTCTTCTATTAAAAATATTTGAAGTTTCAAGTCCAGCACGCAAATATTTTGTAATTTCATATTCAACACAGAATCCAAGATCAGCTAAATCACTAATCCTAGAGTTATTTCCAATATCAGAATAACTTACTGAATTATACAAAAATCTTAATCTCAATAAAAGCGAAAAAGCAAATTTATAGACATATTCAATATTTGCCTGAATGCGCGGTGAAAAGGGTTCCGACTTTGAATTGAGATTTAATTTGGAGTCTAAATATCTAACTGAACCAAAGAGGTCTCCAAATCCTCCGAAAGAAAGATTTGCCATTAAAATTGCCTCCATTACTTTCGCATCTAATCGAACTATATCAAAATAACCTGTATTTGTTATTGATGGGACAAACATAATCTTGCCCAAATGACTATACTGCGAAATATTAAATTCAACGTTCATCAAACGTGAAGTATAAAATCGCAATACAAATCCAATTTTGTTTTTTATGCGTTCGTAGTTGTGCCTGTAATGCAAGGTGTCGGTGTAAGGATTTTTTTTCCATAAGGTCGGCGGTGTTAGTTGAACTAGTCGATTTTGGTACAAGACACCAATTGAAAGATTATTTAGAATTCCAACTCCGATAGATGCTGAGGGAGCAAGAAATTGCGAACCGGTTTCGCTTCTCGATTGATAATCGACGTTAACAATGATGTTCATTCGGTTAAAAATCTTTCTCAGCTGCATTTCGGATGAGAGTGCAAGAATCAAATTACTTTCACTTGTGGAAGTCGAAGATTTTAGAAGTGACGGATTAAATCGAGCAGAAAGGATGAAATGTTCGAAACTTGATTTTGCAGAGATGAATGGACTAAAATTGAAATGTGATGAATTATAATCTGATAAATAATGTATGTCAGAGAAACCACCCAAATCCACATTGAACTCTTTCCAGAAAAGATTTTCAAATGAACCATTGATATTAATTAAATTTGAGCTGCGGAATTTGTTGTCAGTTGGAGATACAAATGGCGAAAAGTAGTGTTGATTAAATGATCCGGCAATATTAATCCTTGCAGGCGGTTCACTTTCTTTCCGTATGATGTAAGTTGTGCTTCCTCCCAATAACAAATCATGGTAACCGGAATTTGGCATATAATTCCTAACCTTACTTAATGAGCCATAAGCATTTATTTTAAATCGATTAACTCTCTGCGAGTAGAATGCGTTTGCGAATGGAAGCTGATTAAGGCCCGCACCAAGAGTAAATCTGAAATTATTGAACTCGAGCGAATCCTTTATCTTTGCCTGCAGCTTGGTTGGATCAGTTAATCCTTCAAGCTCCAGACTCTCGACGCCAATTTTTGGCAAAATAAACTGTTCTGATAAAGCAGAGATCACATCAGGAGTTTCTTTCATTTGAGTTGGCATATCGATTTTTGTCGTTCCTGTTATGACAAAATCGGGTAATTCAATCTCCGGTGTTTTTGACACAAGTGTATCAGTTTGAGCAAAAGCAAAAATTGGAATTAAAATATAAAGTAAACTTAGTAATTTTTTCATCTGATTTTATCCGCTCTTTTTTTTGCTTCAATGCCAATCTCACTCGTTGGCTGGAGCTTTTGTACTTCACGATAGAAGTCTTTCGCTTTACTTTTATCTTTTAAAATCTCGTAACTCTCTGAAACTTTAAATAATCCTTTTGCAAGCCATTCAACATGCCCGGCAAAGGCAAATTTCAGCCTCAGGAATTCTGTGATTGCTTCATCATAAAGTTTTTGACTGTATAAAAACTCTCCGATATAATATTGACTTTCCGCTCCGAATTCATCATTGCGTAGATCGACAACTTGTTTAAAGTAATTGCGAGCCTGCTCAATATTGCCTTGGTTCATCGAAATTTTCCCAAGTTCATAAAGAGTACGTGAATAGTATGCATTTGAAGAATAATTAGTTATTATATGCTGAAAGTGAGTCACAGCGAGATCAAATTGTTTTCTATCGACGAAGCTGACTCCCTTCCAATAAACGGCTTCCGGAACCAATGCTGATTTCGAAAAATTAGATATCAAATAATCATACATCTGAATTGCTTTATCGTAATCTTCAACAGAGCGATATACGTTTCCGCATTCAAGCACTGCATCGTCTGCCAATTCGCTTGATGAGAAGTTTCTAAAAATTAGCGTTAAGTTTTGAATCGCATCAGTGTAAGATTTAGATTGTATAAACGCTTTCGCAATTGAGTAATAAGCACTCGGAACTAATCCGCTGCTTGGGAATATTGAAATGAACTCGCGATAGCTCGAAATCGCATCTTGATATCTTCTTTGAGAAAGGAATAAATCTCCTTTCTTTATTAAAAGCCTATCGAGATTTCGAAGCGAAGGATTCAGTGAAACAAAATTTGAAATTGCCGATGCAGCTTCATCAACCTTCCCCTGTGCAACATAGCTATATTGAATTCCATTCATTGCATCGATTACAATATCCGAGGACATATAATTATCAAGCACACGTTGATAACTAGAAATCGCCAGATCATACAAACCTTTATTGAAGTAGGCATCACCTACTGAGTAATACACAATCGGGATCAATGCAGAAGTTGGATACTTCTCCAATACTTTTTCATACTCAAAAATACTATTATCATAAAGTCCCTGTTGAAATCTTATCCAGCCGATAACATATTGTGCTTCATCCGCATATTTTGATGCTGGAAAACGATTTTGAAAAGAAACGAATTCGTCGATTGCACCGTTAATATTTCCGGCTTTGTATAGAGCTTGTGCATATTGATAGGTAGCATAATCAGATCCGCGTCCAAGAGTAGAAGAATTAAAATAATCTCTGTATGCTTCGCTTGCCTTAGAATATTCTTTAGTTGCATAATATGAATCAGCCAAACGCAGTTTAATCTCAGGAGAGTGTTTCGAAGCTGGATATTTTTTTAGGAAATCTACGCCTAGATTCACCACATAAGAATAATTTTTCAGATTGAAGTTGGAATAGACTAAACCATAATGTGCAACGGGGATCAAATCCTTCGATTTACTCTGACGTAAGACCGCTTCATAATTAACTGCTGCATCGCTAAAATTCTTCATTGCAAAGTTACTTTCAGCAAGATAGAGGCGTACTTTATCCACCTCAGTCAAATTTTTTCTTGTCAGAAGATTTCTAAAAATATGCCCTGCTGTTTCGAAATTATTTAAATAGAAGTTAGAAATTCCAAGACCAGTTGATGCGACATTGAAATCAGCCGAACTTTCATCGAGTGAACTGACTGCAGATTCAAAATACATTTTGGCATTTGGAAAATTTCTACGATCGAGAGCCATATTGCCAAGAACTAAACTCGCTTTTGCGCGGACAGACATGTCTCGTGTCACTTCCGAGACACTAAACAAATATGTTTCAGCATCTTTAAATCTTTTTTGCAGATAGTAGATCATTCCGATTTCGAATTTTGCTTTATCAGCTAAACGAAAGATGGGATACTTGCGCAAATATTCTTTGAATTCCTCAATGGCTTGATCATTCTCATTCATATTCCTGCTGAAAAATCCTAACCAATAAGTTGCCCGCTCCGCTAAAGAATCAATACCATCCGTGAGTTTTTTTAAAGTATGATGAGCAGCTTGAAGTTTATTCTCCTGATATAAACTCCAGGCGAGTCCATAAATTGCAGGGCGAGTCATATTAGAATTTGGATATCTTTGAATAGTAGATTCAAATTCTCTACTTGCATCAGCAAATTGATTTGCTCGATAATAACAATTTGCGAGAATGTAAGAAGCTTCGGCAAGGTTGGTTTGCGGAAGAGACTTCACTTGGGGATCGTTGAGTTTAGAAATTGCGCGTTGATATTTTCCAAGTTGATAATATGAATTTGCAACTCGAACCAAAGCCAAAGGAGTTAATCTTGATTCAGGCAATTCAAAAAGCAATCTGTCGAAATAGAGTTCTGATTTTTCAAATTCTCCGCGAGTTTCATATAAGTAAGCGAGTGCAAAAAATGAGTGATCAACATGCTTGTTTGTTGCTCGATTTTTTATTGACTCAAGATAAAAGTGCTCTGAACTTATAAGATCGCCTTCCTGGAAATAACATTCCGCAATCCAATATTCTGCCAAACCATAAAACTCATGTTCTGGAGACTCTTCCAATAATTTTGTTAAATACTGCCTTGCCTTTGGGTATTCGCCTAACTTGAAAAATATCTGGCCAAGACGCAATAATCCTAAATCGTAGTTCCGGTCGAACGGATATTTCCAAACATAGTATTCAAATTCGAGGGATGATTCAAAAAACTGTTCGAGCCGAAATTTGTTTTCTCCTAAATAAAAATAGACTAGAGGAATTTTTTCCACATTCAGTGTCTGATAATCTTTTAGTTGGGAGAATAATAGATAAGATTCTTCATAATTCTTACTATCAAAAAGTTCAATTGCTTTACGAAATTTAAAATCAAAATCACTCGAAAAGCAGCTTGCCGAAAAAACAAATACAAAGAAAATTACGATTTTTGTTTTCATAAGATTGTAAAAAAGATTATTGATATGATCAAAACAGAAGAAAAATTCACCAAATCATTATTCATCATTCCAAATCCACTTTTAAATTCTGCCGCTCTGTTACAATGAGTTTTAAGTTCAACTATTGAATGACAGTTTGTACAGTAATATTTCGCTTGGATTGAAGCTCCTAAAATACTATCGATAACACTTCCCACCGTGCCAAATATTACTAACATTATAAATAGTTCCACAGATAAATTTACAAAAATTAATCCTGAAGAAATAACAACAATAGAACCAAAAACTCCTCCAATTGTTCCCACTAATGATACACCTCCCGACTCACCCCTATTAACAGTTTTCAAATTTGTAATTAGGAAAGTTTTTTCTCCGAGCCATGTTCCGATCTCTGTAGACCAAGTGTCAGTCATGGAAACGGATAGTGAAACTAAATAAACCAAATACCATGAATCATTTGGAAATAAAAAGTTCAAAGTAATTGTAATAAATGCAATTCCTCCATTCGCAAAAACTTGCATCATATCTCGTTCACTTCCCTTTGTTCGTCCCATAGTCACAGAAGATTTTTTAGAACTGCCACTTAATTTCGATAGAATCGAAGAAAAGAGAAAAAAGACAAAAATTGGGAGAGTCCATTTCCATTCACCGAGTCCATAGATAAAAAGTGCTAAAAGAAAAGTCGATAGAGCTCCTTCAATGCTAAGAAATTTAAATCGCAGTGAAATAAATACTATAAGAATACTTAAGACAAATCCTAATGCGAATGAGTCTAAATATTGCGGCTGTATCACACATATGAAAATCGTGAATGAAATCACTATCGGCAAAAAAATATTGTCACTTCCTTTTCGTGAAAGAATTTCTACTACCATAGCCACAGTTGAAACGATTATGTTAAAAATTACAAACTTATCTAAAGACAAATCAAGGAAAGATAATTGATGTTTGAAGATGCTCCAGAAAGCTGCAAACAAAAGAAAAGTCGTAGCAAAAATCGTAAGTGCTCCTTGCAGCGTTTTAGGTTCAGAATTAATTGCCAATGTAATTCTTCTTTTTGAATTCTCTCCAACGATTGCAGCAAAAGCATCACCAATCACAAAAAGTAAATAGCTCAGAGAGATTAGCCATTTATAGTTATCCCAGTAAAAAACTAGGAGTATTGCAAATGAAAAAGAGAAGAAGAATGTACCAAGTGTTCCTCGGCTGGGCGGATCAATTCTCGGCAAAAAATTAAATTTCACTGCAGCGATACTGAATAATGATGCAGCTATAGCAGTAATAAACGGATAATAAAAATTATCAAAAATAAATGGCGAGAGTGATATCAACACACCAGCTAATATATGAAGAGATTTTCTTGCGAATTCTGCAGAGAGAACTTTTCGATGTGCTAACGTTTCTAAACTTACAATTAAAAGGGAGATGAAGATTAAGATTAGTAATAGCTTTAGGATTTCACTCATAATTAATAAATATTTTGCCAAAGATATTTACAAATTTAGAGTGAAGCAATTTAGATTGGAGGATATTTTAGTGTATTGGCTGAGTGAAAATTTCCACTCAGCCATATTAGAAAATTTAATTTTTGGGTAGGTTTTTAATTTCGTAATCGCAGACAGTGCGGTAAGTTGGATCTTTTTTCCCTTCTTCAAATGAAGATTTTGCTTCGCTTAACTTACCGAGATTTTTTAGAGCAAGTCCTTTATAATAGTTAACTCCTCCTTTGGATATTTTCGCTTTACTTTTTAATGCGGCATCGGCTGCAGATAAAGCATCATTATATTTACCTGATTCAACGAATGCTTTTGCAAGTGCAAGATGTGCAGCTCCATTCGAGTCATCGTGCTTTACAGCTTTATCCAAAAAACTGATCGCTTTCTCTTGTTCGCCTCCTCTAATGGCCAGATCACCTAGTTTTGTATAGCTTAGTGATAAATTATCATTCGCTAATTTTTTTAATTGAGCGTTTTTTGTAATTGATAATAATTTTACAAAGTAGTCTGAAGCTTCTTCATAATTACCGCGAGAAAACTCTGCCGAACCAAGTGCGTTGTACACCAAATCAAAATCCGATTTCATTTCGGCACATTTTATTAGTGAATTATAAGATTCATCGAGTTGATTACTTTTCTTATGTGCAATTCCTTTTTGATAATAAATACGATAGTCTTTTTCAATCTGCAAAGCTTGATCGTAACTTTGAATCGCACCGGAAAAATTACCAACTTTCATTTTTTGATTCCCGTCGTTATATAATTTTGCCGCATCAGGTTTCATATCTTGAGCAATTACAGAAGCTGCGACAAAAAGAACAAGTATAATTATTTTTTTGTATTGCATCGAATCTCCTTTTTATTTTTTACATAACGTTAGAGAGGGTAAAAATGTTCTACCCAATATGGAGCAGTCCTCCTTTAGTGCGGAAGGCGGGACTTGAACCCGCACGCCTCTCGGCGCCACCCCCTCAAGATGGTGTGTCTGCCAGTTCCACCACTTCCGCAAAAAACGGTTCAAAAATATTACTTTATGATTAGAAATACAAGGGCGGGAAAAATTAATTCAAAAATGCAAAATGAAAATGTAAAATTCGGGAAAAAATTCAGCTATTGAATTTGCTCCAATTTTTACAACAAAAAAATAATTACTTTCAACACTGGTCTTAGTCTACACCTAAAACTCATTCCCAAGTCTCACTTAATAAGAATGGATTTGGAATTCCATCGTTACTCCAGTGGCATTATTTTCTTTCCCTCAACATCCTGCGGCGATCTTGAACGAGGTTATTCAACTCACGAGCAAATTCACGTTCGAATACTATAAGTTTCGCAATTTTATATTTAGGTAGAATTTCTTCAAGTGACTTAAAGAAATGATATTTGAGCTTATCGGATTCTGTTTCAATTTGCGAAAATTTTTTGATCAATTCTTCAAACTTCTGGTCTGAGAATCCCTTTTCCCCATCTTTCACAATTTTTTGAAGCTCATCTATGACTGTTTCTTTATTTCGCTGAAAGTCACGAATTTGTTTGTGAAACTCATTATAACGCGAAACAAATCTTAACGATGCTTCTTCGTTCAAATTTAGCGCCTCGATCAGCTTAATTTTTTTCAACTGGTCAATCTTATCCCGTTGATGTTCTCGCATTTGCATTCTCTGCTGACTAAAAGATGTTGATGCAGAGAAAGCGATAAGCAGTATGATTAAATATTTCATTTGTACTCCTAAATAATCTCTTTATAATTAAGTGATTTCAAAATTTGATCAAAATCGCTTTCACTCAATCCAATTAAATTGTAGTCCCTTCCAAGATAATTTTCAACACTCGGTATTAATTTCGAATTCATTTGCATAAGCATTTCATATTCACCATTGAGATAATCTGACTGCATTATAGTTTCATCCGATATCTGATCATATAATTTACCGATATTCTCGTAAGAATTATCATTTATCAATTCACTTCCAGAGTTCGGATAAATTAATTGAGATGTTTGAAATTCATTTGAAGGAATATTCCATCCTGTGAAATTAGTGAACAGAAAGAGAGCCGCGAGATAAAATACTAACGCCAGACCAGCAGCAAAACGAAAGATGGGAGCCATTTGTTTCCGGACTTCGAAAAGTTTATTGGAATTGTTCAATCTTAAGTTTTCAAAATAGAAAAAGTGTTTGTTGATTAGTTCCGAGGTCTCTTTTTTGAGCAGTTGAGATAAATTTTCAAACTCCGTAAGCTCTTCAGCACAAAATCTGCAAGTTTCTAAATGCGATTTTAAATTTCTTACTCTCCCTTCAGAGATATTTTTTTCGAAGTAATCAAACAATAATGGTTTAATCTTTTCACACGACATTTTTCAACTCCTTAACCATTTTATTAAATGCATGAAAATAATTTGCTTTCAATGCTCCAACAGAGGTGCCGACAATTTTTGAGATTTCTTCATACGGAAGTTCTTCATAAAACCGAAGTGTGAAAACAACCCGCTGCTTTTCCGGCAATTTATTTATTGCATCCTGAATTTTTGAAGAAAGTTCCTTTTCACCCAACTTGCTTTCTGGCGATGAAGTCTTTTCATCCGCTAAGTAATCTGTAACCGCATCTAAGCTGAAAAAATTTTTTATCTTTTTTCTCTTTAATTCATTTAGCGATAGATTTGTTGTAATCTTATAAAGCCAAGTAAAGATTGATGATTCTTTTCTAAATGTGCTCAAGCTGCTATACATTTTTAATATCACTTCCTGAGTTATATCGTCGGCATCTTCGTGGTTGCCAAGAATTCTGTAAGCTGTCATATATATTTTTCTTTTGTATCTTTCAACCAGTACGCCAAAAGCTTTGGCATCTCCTTCAATAAATTCATCTATTAGTATGAAATCATCTCTATTCTGCATAATCTGGCTGCTTAAATTAGACAATATGGGTCAAATAAGGTTTAATATTTCGAACTCGTCCCTCGACACGGAACGTGTTGGCTGATTAAACTTTTAACGATATATATTGTCAAAATACCAAAATGACAACAACAATTAAATATCAGGAGCTGTGAAATGAAAAAAACATTTGTATTTGTAGTATTAGTGATGTTTTCATTAATACTAATTTTTTCAAGCGACGCATTTGCCCAACGTGGTCAAAGAAAAGGGATGGGGAGAATGTGCGGGATGATTGCGAAAGAACTCGATCTGACAAAGGATCAACAAGCTCAAATAGAAAAACTTCGCTATAGTCATCAAAAAGCAATGATCGATTATCAGGCAGAGATTAAGAAACTATCCGTTGACATGAAGAATCAATGGAAAGCAGAAAAAGTAGAGAAGAAAAATATTGAATCCGCAATGGATAAAATTTCACAAGTCAAATCACAAATGCAAAAAGTGCGGCTTGCACATTGGTTCGACATCTATAATCTCTTAGATGACCAACAAAAAGAAACCTTTAAACAAATGAGACATAGGTTTTCTGAAGGTGTCAGGCAAAGATTTCAACAAAGAAAAGACAATTTCCGTGAGAGAATGGGAAGACCACTTCCTCCCCCACCCCCAAAAGATTAGAGCGACCTCCTAAACACAAGAAGCTTCCAACTTAATTAAGTCGAACTACTAAATTGAAAGATGGAAGCTTTTTCTTTAAGAAAGATTCCATCCCGACTTGTCGGGATGGAATCTTTGATTCTGTAATTAGTGAGCGCCAGAATTTCTACTTTGCCAATATCATTTTCCTCTGGACTGAATAGTTATTTGCACTTATTCTATAAATATAAACTCCGCTTGGATAACCACTCGCATCAAAAACCTTTTCATGACTACCGGCACGATATAATTCATCGGAAATGAGGGAAGCTACTTCTTGTCCCAGCATGTTATATATTTTAAGAGTTACAACTGAAGCTTCAGGTAAATCAAAACTTATCCTTGTAGATGGATTGAATGGATTGGGATAGTTTTGAAGCAGATTAAATTCTTCAGGAACATAAGTACTTGAGTAATTATTTTCATCAGGAGATTTTTGAACAGCTTTTTTCATAGCTATCTGCGAAAACACCCACGCTTTACTGAAGTGGTCAATGGATTTTTCATAATTAAGAAATCCAAGCTCAGCAAGTGCGAGAGACATTTCATCTAACGCTTTTTGCAAATTGAGAATGCATTGTTGATCTCCATTGCAAACCACTTCATTTATAGAATTCTGCGCCAACTTTTCAGCAGCCGTAACCATTGAACTAATTGCTGAAGCAGCATCAACGGCTACAGCTCCGGAATATTTTTTAATTATCTTTACGGATAGCTCTTTTATTGCGACCTTAATCGAATTAAATACTTGATTCCCTTTGAATGTGAGATGATTGCCATCTTCCCACAGTTCAGTTCCTAAACTTTTATCAATATGTTTTATCACCTCAGCTATGGCTTCTCGAATTTTTTTGTCTGAATTGGTGAGATAAGGGCTTAGCAAAATCTTCGTTTCGTGAATTAACTCGTAACTTGTTTTTTCGATAATTGTGTTATTAATAAGTATAAATAATTTTTGGCTGCCATGTATTACACCAAAATCTAATTTATTATCTCCATTAAAATATCCACTGACCATGAGCACTGGTGTTGTGCCCACTGGAAAATCAACCTTGCTTTGAAAAGTTTCATTCCCATTACTGAGTATTACACTTACTGAATTCGAAGAAACATTAGTAACCGCGATATCATCATTATTATCAAGATCGAAATCTCCAACTACCACACCTTGAGGATTAAGCCCAACAGGTAAAACCAAATGATTAGAAAATGTTCCATCTCCATTACCGAACATCACACTAAGGTTATGACTGCCAACATTTCCGACTACAAAATCCCATTTAGAATCCTTATTAAAATCACCTGCAGCAGAAAACGTTGGGAAAGTTCCGACATTATATTCTTGTCCAAATGAAAATGTCCCATCCCCATTGCCCAATAAAACTCTTACCTTATGCTCTGGTTGGATTGTGAGTAAAAGATCCAATTTATTATCCCCGTTAAAATCTTTTGCAATCTGTGCAAGCGGTGAACTTATTCCATAAGTAATAACTTGAGATTGAAAAGTTCCATTACCATTTCCTTTGAAAAAACTCAGTTCATTAGTCCCGTAATTTGCTACTATCAAATCAATGATTGCATCATTATCAAAACGACCAACCGCTATTGTGTAGGGGTCTGCAAACCAAATTGAACCAACATCATATTGAGTATAAGTTGGAAATTCTCCGCTGCCATTATTCAATAGTACTCCGATAAAAGCATAAGCGTGACCCAATACGATATCAACAAATCCATCACTATTAAATCAGCAGTGTATATATTTCCAGGCCAGGAGCCAGCACTATAATTTCCACTCACAGTAAAAGTGCCGTCGCCATTACCATTGTAGATAGCAATTTCTCCAATCCAGTGATTGCTTATTGCAATATCTGCAATATTATCGTTATTGAAATCTGCGGTGGCAATTCCCGTCGGAGCTGAATCTGTAAGATATTCAGCAAAATTAGTAAAAGATACACTCTGGGAAAAAGCCTTAATATAAACAACATTATTAAGAGGAAATTAATTGAATTCTTTTCATTTTAGTTTACCTCGATATTAAGTTATTAAATTTTTGGACAAATACATTGGTCCAGACTGGATTGACACAAATAATTACAGAGAGCTCAATTTCTTTGGAGATATTCACTCTTTTGTATTTTTCCTCATTATTTTCAGTAAAAAAATACGACTATTTGGTTGAGTTATTGTGGATAGAATGATCTCCACAACATATATAGTCCATTAAATTCTGGGGGGAATTCCTGAAATGCGTTTTAACATTCTTGACCGAACCTATTCAGTCAAAATGTTATAGTGTATAAAAAACCAAGCAATAAAATTCAAATTTTTATCGTTGGTAAATAAATTTTTTCCTGAAAAACCAATCTCCCTCTCCGCAAAAGCTATAACTAACCACTGCTGCCATTTGGAGAAAAAGTTGAAAAAAATTTGAAAAAAAGTAGAGAGTGAAAAGATTCCATCCCGACAAGTCGGGTTGGAATCTTTTTTGATCTGTCAGATATTGAATCTTTAAAGCGATTTCCAATTCTCTGCTAAACTAAATCCTTGCTGCTGTCACCGACCGGTCGGTGACAGCAATTAATGTGCTAAATCTTAATATCCCCCGTAATCGGTCTGATTAAAATTTCTTCTGTAACTACATCATCAGGCTGGAGAAAAATCGAGACAATGATGTGTGCCAAATCATCCGGTTTCATCATTAAGTGGGATGATTCTTTTCTCTGCTGCTGACTCCACATTTGTGTTTCGGTTGGACCGGGTAGTACATTCACTATTTTAACACCGGACTCTCTGATCTCTTCCCGAACAACTTTTGAGAATACAACAATTCCTGCCTTTGAGGCGGAATAAGCAGCACTTCCGGTATAGATTTTTTCAGCTGCAATTGAACTGATGTTTATAACTAATCCGGATTTCTTTTTCATCATATCCGGAAGAACAGCTTTCATACAAAATATCGAACCTAATAGATTTGTGTTTACAATATCTTTTATCTCTCTATTTGAAGAGTCAATTGCATCTTTAAACGAAGTGATCCCGGCACAATTTACAAGACAATCAATTTTATCAGACTCGCGAAAAATTTGTTTCGCCACGGCACTAACGTTTGTTTCAGATGCAACATTGCAAGGGAGAGGATGAACTTTCAACTTTTCTTTCGAAAATTGTTTTGCAGTTCGTTCAAGTTCGGTATTTCGCCGTGAAGATATATAAACTTTGCAGTTGATCTTAGCGAAATTCTTTGCGATCGCCTGACCAATTCCGCTTGATCCACCAGTTACCCAAATGACTTTAGATTCAGACTTCATTAATGTAATCCTGCATTTATAAGATTTAAAAATTCAGCACGTGTTCTTTCGTCTTCTTTGAACGAACCATGCATCGCACTTGTCGTCGCAACTGAATTTTGTTTTTCGACTCCGCGCATCATCATACATAAGTGACTTGCTTCAGCTACAACTGCAACTCCATCCGGTTCAAGATATTTGTTTATTGTATCGGCAATTTGCTGCGTTAGCCGCTCCTGCACTTGAAGTCGGCGAGCGAACACTTCAACAATGCGTGGAATTTTGCTCAAACCGATTATTTTTCCATTTGGAATGTATGCGACATGACATTTTCCATAAAATGGAAGTAAGTGATGCTCGCATAAGCTGAAGAAATCAATATTTTTTACAATCACCATTTCGTCGTACTTCACAGTGAATATTGCCTTGGTCATGATATTGTCAATATCCTTGCTGTAACCACTTGTTAAATACTCATAAGCTTTGGCGAACCGTTCTGGAGTTTTTTCGAGTCCTTCTCGTTTTGGGTCTTCCCCGATTTGAATTAATAATTCATTAATAAGTCCGGCAGTTTTTATCTTATCCATTTTATTCTCCCCTATACTCGACTAAATTTCTTTCACTTTCATAAAGTTTGATAGCATGCAATTTTCCATTGGGAATTTTGTTCTCCAATTGTTTCCAGAATGCAATGCACAAATTTTCAACTGTTGGATTTATCCCTTCTAAAAAATCAACTTCAACATTTAAATTTTTGTGATCAACATGATCTATAATATTTTCGTTGAGAATTTTCTTTAAGTACTTTAAGTCTATAACGTAACCAGTTTCTGGATCAGGCTCACCTTCAACTGTAACTTCAAGATTGTAATTATGTCCATGATAATTTGGATTGCTGCAAAGTCCAAAGGTTTCTTTATTCTGTTCATCGGAATAATTTGGATTGAACAAACGATGTGCTGCAGCAAAATGTGTTTTACGTGTCAAATAAACTTTCATTCTTCGCTCAGTAAATCTTCTATTAAAACTTTTTTCATTTCTTCGGTAAATGGTGATTCAGCAGTATAATTTTTGTGATCAATCAGGATCTTTGGATCTGAACCCAATCTAATAAATTTCTCTTTCTGATTTTTACTCAAGCTAAAAGTAAGATATTGCACTGCGCTCACTCTGCCATCAGTCAGCTGCCCTTGGTCAAAAATCGGTTCAACTTTTTCATTATCAAATTCTAAAAAAACGCATTTGTCATTAAGACCGCTCAGTGAATCAAGTATTGGTTTAATATATTGGCGTTCCTGAATTTCGATCAACATTGTTGCACAAAGTTGATTCTTCTCCGGAATCAATTGATTGTAGATGTCAATTTCCTGTTGAATTAATTTTCTATCAACTAATTTTTCAAGCCGCATCATTTCTTGGACTTGAAAAATTACAGTCTCCCGATTTTCGAAAACTAGAGTAATATTATTCCCAATTTGAATTCGTCTATTTTTCTTGATCTTAATAATTTGATTGCGGAATTCAATTCGAACTTTTTCATAATCATAAATATTCTTTAGCTCTGAAAATGAGATTTTCTTCAAAAGCTATTCCTATTTAATTCAATAAAATGATATGAATCAAGAAATTTAACCTGAATACTATTCATTATTCTGTTTTCTCTTTAATTGAATCCAATGCCCGTTGTAATCTTCCGGCGTGTGATTTTTCTGCACGAGCAAGAGTTTCAAACCATTCGGCAATTTCCCAAAACCCCTCATCTCTCGCTATGCGGGCAAATCCTGGATAGAGTTCCGTGTATTCGTATGTTTCACCATCGATTGCAGTATTTAAATTCGTTTCAGTATCGCCGAGATTTTTTCCAGTTAATGGATCTGCAATCGGCTCCATAAATTCAAAGTGCCCGAACGCATGCCCCCCTTCTCCTTCAGCTGTCTCATTAAATATTTCAGCTATTTGTTCAAATCCTTCTTCTTTGGCTCGCTGTGCGAAAAATAAATATCTTCTGTTCGCTTGGCTCTCAAGCGCAAATCCGTCTTTCAAGTTTTGAAAAGTTTTTGAGTTCCGGAGTTTCTGTGAAGATTCATTATTTTTTTTCGATAAATTGTTCATGTTGTTATTTCAAATCTTGCAAAACCGTTGAAATGTGATTTTGAATTTTAACCTTGTAATAAATTTTGTCGATTTTTCCTTTTTCGTCTATTATAAATGTAGTCCGTTCAATACCGAAGTATTTTCTTCCGTACATGCTTTTTTCTTTCCACACACCATACTTTTGCAGGACCGTTTTCTTTTCATCGCTCAATATTGTAAAGGGAAGATCATATTTCTCCTCAAATTTCTTATGAGACTGAACCGAATCAGCGCTGACACCTATTACAACTGCATTTTTTTTCTCGTATTTTTTAATGTTGTC
>VGVX01000053.1 GCA_016873845.1 Ignavibacteria bacterium | reverse complement strand
GGGGTCTCAACCTTCGGATAAAATACTTAACGTTATGTGCTCAATTAATAAATCTTTTAGTAAATAAAAGGAGATTGTTATGAAACTGAATATGCTAGGTTTTTTAGGATTTTTGGGGTTACTGGGTTCTCTTGGCTCTGCGCTTGATACTCCAGCATTATATGGACTATATGCTTTATTTGCACTCTTTGGATTGTTTGGATACAAAGAGAAGAAGGATAATGATTCAAAAAAATAGTTTTACGCAATATTAAAGTTCCTGATTCAAACTAATTGTATAAAGAAGGTGATCCATTGGAACTTGCAGAAGAGCAAATAAAATCTATTGCTGAAGATTTGGAAACTGGCTTTAAGGTTTACCTTAATATTGAAACAAAGGAAATAAAATCAATAATAGATTTTGATAATGATGTTTATGCAGATACCGAACTGTGGGAAGAAGATCTAAAAGAAATCGAAGAAAACTATGACAAATATCTTGAATTCGAGAAAATGGATTCAAGGGAATCATTTCAAGTAATGGCGGAATTTGTAGCAACCGTTAATGATGAAGAATTAAGAAAGAAATTGGAATTAGGATTAAGCCTCTCGAAACCGTTTAGAAATTTCAAGGATATAATTGACGGTGAAGTAGAATATAGAGAGAAATGGTTTGCTTTTAAAAACGCTGAGAATATAGGATTTGTAAAAGAACAACTAGATAGATATAATAAAAATTTAAGAGGCAGCACATAACCTGTGCCTCAAGCCGAAAGCATTTTCGCACTCGTCTTTTGTGCAGTTTAAAAGGTAGTTGCTCCGTATAATCGTTCTTGTTAAAGGTTATATGGATAAAAAAGTTTGTTATAATTGTTAATTGTATATTTTTAATTAATCATTGTTGTTCTGGGCTGTGGCTTAGCAACAAGAACGTATGTTTAAAGAAAATAATAAATTGAGTTCTCGGAAAACAAACAAAAAAAGGAGAACTCAAACGGTATGTTTATCCACCCTACCCACCTTCTTTTTGGTGGGTTGCGATTTAACATAACACGCCGTTATAAGGCTTAATTCATGATTCAATGTTAGAGTTGACATGGACTACTTAAAGGACTATATTGTAGTCGCATAATGAAAGGAAATAAAATGAAATATAGTGAAGCTGTAAAACCAATTAGTTATCTAAAAACTCATGCCTCTGAAGTGATTCGTAATGTTTCTGAAAATCGTAAAACATTGATAATTACTCACAATGGTGAAGCCAAAGTGGTTCTTCAAGATGTTAAAGTTTACGAAAAAACCCAGGAGAGCATCGCTTTACTTAAAATACTTGTATTAAGTGGGAAAGAACTCAGAAAAGGCAAATATAAAACATTGGAAAAATCCTTTGAAGATTTACGAAATCATATAGATGAATTTAAACGGGACCAACGTGAAATTCAAAGTTAATCCGCCTAAATCCAAGACAGCTAAATGGCGGGTAAATATTGTTTCTTCAGCAGAAGAGGATCTATTTGAAATTTATCAATATGTTTATTTTAACGATTCTGAAGAGAAAGCTGATAAATTGTATGCTAAATTGTATGAGAAATGTATATCACTTCAAGAATACCCCAATCGTGGTCATGTTCCCCCAGAATTGAGCCTCCTCGGAATAGATGATTTTTTAGAGCTAAACTATAAACCTTATAGAATAATTTATCAGATTATTGAGAAAGTAGTTTTTATCCACTGTGTATTAGATGGTCGCAGAGATATGCAAAAACTATTACAAGAAAGATTAATAAGAGAATAGATAAACGCCTTATATCCAGCCGCTCAACACGGACAGCCCCGACAAGTCGGGGTAAACTGTTTTTCAAAGCGGCTTTGCTGTCCGTCAGCTAACGGATGGGCGGCTTAGCGGCAGCGTCGTTATTCTCAGCTTAAAAAGAGAAAAGATTCTTGCACCCGAAATGTTTCTGGTTTAGTATTTATGAACATTGATTCTCAAGTCTCATTACTCACTACTCGATACTCATTACTATTTCCTTTTCCCAGCAGCGGTAGGAATTATCATTGTTCCGTTCGAAGAGACTTTGATCCAATAACCTTTTCCTTTTTCAAGTGTGGTAACAGCTTGATAACCATTTGAATAACCAAAAAATAATGAAGAAATTATACCAGGAGGATTTGTAGTGATATTAGAGGTCGGGACGTTGACATGGAGCGGACCGATCAAATTCCAGCCTGCATTTAAATTAATGTTGATAGAACTTTGAGGAATGCCCGTCAGATTTTTTGTTTGTGCTGAATTGAATTTCAACCAAAAGCCCTTGCCGAGCTGTGCTGTCGTTGCAGTGATGTATCCATTATCGTAATAATATGCATTTGAGACGGCTTCCGGAAAGATTGATGCGATGTTCATGTTTGCAAGATTAAGTGGAACGCTCAGTAAGTTCCAATCAGGTTGGATTTGAAATGATATCGTGATTGTGTTTTGTTCAGGCGCAGTTTTGATTAACCAAACATCATGCACTCCCGCACCATAAGAGAGAGTATATCCAGCAATTATATATTCTCCATCAGAGGTTTGCTTAACGCAATTACCGACATCCGATTGTGCACCTCCGTGAGTTATATCCCAGGTTTTATTTCCGTTCGGATCGGTTTTAATCAACCAAACATCCTCACTCCCTGCACCGAATGAAAGCGTGTACCCGGTAATTATATAACCGCCATCGTGTGCTTGCTGAACAAAGTTGCCGTAATCTCTGCCGCTTCCGCCAAAAGTTTTTGACCATTGTTCGTTTCCTGCGCTATCAGTTTTGATTAAATACAAATCATCTAAACCAGCACCGTAAGAAGCAGTGTATCCCGTGATTATATAACCTCCGTCTGTTGTTTGTTCAACCGCTAATCCTCTATCAGCATCACTGCCGCCGAAATACTTATGCCAAATTTGATTTCCAAGTGAATCAGCCTTTACAAGCCATACATTTCCCACAAAGCCAGGTCCATACGAAAACGTCCAGCCAGTAATAATAAATCCACCATCTGAAGTTAGTTGAACACACCATGCACCATCCGAACTCATCCCGCCGAGAGTTTTAGCCCATCGCAGATTTCCATTTGCATCTGTTCTGACAAGATAAACATCTCTGCTTCCCGCGCCAGAAGATGAAGTTGCTCCGGCAATAATAAAACCCCTATCGGAAGTTTGTTGAATCGAGTATCCTTCATCATCATTACTGCCGCCGAAAGTTCTCATCCATTCTGAATTGCCGAGTGAATCAGTTTTTTGAATTATAACATCTTTTGCTCCTGCGCCGAAAGATTTTGTATAACCAACTATGATGTACCCTCTATCAAAAGTTTGTCTGATCCCGAATCCTTCTTCATCATCGTTGCCGCCATAAGCATTGATCGACAATTGATTACCACTTGAATCTGTTTTGAGAAGTAAAATGTTTCGTCCGCTCATTGTTCCATAAGAACGAGTATAACCCGTGATAGCATAGCCGCCATCACTTGATTGAATTACGTGGCTTCCGACATCAATATTAGTTCCCCCGAAAGTTTTTTTCCAGAGAGTTTGAGGAGCTTGCCCAATGGCATCAACTATAAAAAAGAAAAAATAAATCAATATGAAAGAGGAAAAAATTCTACCCGACAATGCTGGACTTGATTTCAATGAGTTCATATCATCACACTTTTAATAAAATGTTGTTAAACTTCTATACGTTTATTCTAATTTACTTAAGTTGAGCGAAAGAGTCATACTAAACTTGCATGCAGTAAGCCAGCGAAATAGAAAATCTATTTTTGCAATTATTGAACTTTTTTAATGTTTTGTCTGTCGAAGCGAAATGCACAGGCAGATTAAAATTTCTATCGAAATATGTTAGTATTAATGCTAACTTTTTCATGTGCCAGAAGTTTATTCTTACCAATCAGAATCCGGTAAATGCCCAGTCATTGAATTTCTTGATTCATTGAGCGGCAAAAAGCTCAAAAGATTGCTTGGGTTTTAGAATTATTCGAAGAGATGTCCGTAGTTCCGAAACAATATTTAAAGAAATTAAAAAATACAGTTGATATCTGGGAAATCAGGGTTATTTTTTCAGGAGATCTTTAGAATCTTATGATTCTTTGAAAAGAAGAATAATTTTACTCTCACAAATGGTTTTGTAAAAAAATCACAAAAGACTTTGCAAGGTGAAATTGTCCTGGCTGATTAAAGAAAACGAACTTATTATGAGAGGAAAAAATTATGAGTGATTTGAAAAAATATATCTCAAAAAGAAAAAAAGAAGAGAGAGAGTTTTCTCAAAATTATGATGTCGGTTATCAAAATTTTAAAATTGGTGTTTTGTTAAAACAAATGCGTGAAGAATCCGGAATGACCCAGGAAGAATTAGCAGAAAAATTAGAAACAAAAAAATCAGTCATTTCAAGAAGAGAAAATCATTCAGAGGATTTCAGATTATCAACTTTTCGTCGTTATACCAAAACATTGGGAAGAAGAGTAAAAATTGAAGTTGTCTAATCGCGTACAAGCAAGTATTTAAGAGATTAGAAAGCCGACCGACTCAATACCCACAAAAAAACTTATCTCCCTCGAAACGTTTTTCAAGTTTGTTCTGTTATGTATTTGTATTTATGAAATTCAAGAACAGAGGGAAATATGAAGACAATGACCTGCAAACAACTCGGCGGTGCTTGTGACAAAAAATTTCATGCAAATTCATTCGAAGAAATTGCCGAACTGAGCAAACAGCGTGCAATGGAAATGTTTCAACATAATGATCCAGCCCATCTTAAAGCAATGAATGAAATGCAAAAGCTTATGAAAAATCCTGAATCGATGAAAGAATGGTTCGAGAATAAAAAGAAAGAATTTGAAGCATTACCTAATGAATAACGGAGACTAAAAATGAATATGTTACAATATATTTTTTTAACGATGATGCTGCTTAGTACATGTAAAGCTCAGAATTCTGAATTGATCGGTACATGCGAAGGATGTGAAGCAATTTTTGAATTTGGTAATAAAAAATTATCAGCTATCGATACATTAATAGATTTCACAAATCCTGGCAATAAAATTAAAATCTCCGGTACCGTTTACAAAAATGATGGAATAACACCTGCGAGAAATGTCATACTTTATGTTTACCACACCAATCAAGATGGTATTTATCCTAAAAAGGGAGACGAAAAAGGCTGGGCAAGAAGACATGGATACATAAGAGGCTGGATTAAAACCGATGAAATCGGAAAGTATACTTTTTATACTCTCAAGCCAGGCTCTTATCCTTCAAGAGATGAGCCTGCACATATTCATATTACGGTTTTAGAACCAAATGGAAAGTATTACTGGATACACGACTTTTATTTTGCAGATGATCCTTCGTTAACCAGTGAAGATAAAAAAAATTCGTCCATTAGAGGCGGTGGTAACAGAGTACTCAATCTTAAAAAAGAAAATAACTTACTGATTGGAACCCGAGATATTATTCTTGGGAAGAATGTACCTGGCTATGGAACTCAATCAGAGTAGTCGGCGTTTCAGATGACACACGGTGATATGCAAGCTCAGGTTCATAAAAATATTAACTATAAAGAAATATCAATCTTACTTATGAAAATAATCAGCAGCTCCTTCAATAAATTTCAGAATTCGAAATCCACAGTACATCAATTCATCATCGTCGGAATTTCAGCAGCATTTTTATTATTAGTTCCACTCGCTGCAATGCAGTTTACAGATGAAGTTGCCTGGAGCTTGTTCGACTTCTTTGCCGCATGGTTACTTTTATTCGGCACCGGTATAACGTATCTGCTCATTACTAGACAGATGAATAACACGGCATATAAAACTGCTGTGGGAATTGCAGCAGCTACTACTCTTTTGATCGTTTGGGCTAATCTTTCAGTAGGCATAATTGGCTCAGAAAACAATCCTGCTAATTTTATGTATTTAGGAGCTATCGCCGTAGAAATTATCGGCACAATAATTGCACGATTTCGAGCACACGGAATGTCGATAGCAATGTTTGCGACAGCATTCGCTAATGCGCTGGTTCTGGTAATTGCTCTCTCAATTAATTTGAGCGATGAAATAAATGAATCCATTATGATCTTGATACCGAATATTTTGTTTATCGGATTATGGATCTTTTCAGCATTGTTGTTTAGAAAAGCTAAGAGATAAGAATCTAAAATTTTAATAGGATTATTGTAGTATGTCAGAAAACACTGTTTCACTCCATCGTGTCCTTCGTGTAGCACCGGAAAAAGTTTATCGCGCATTTTTAGATGCCGATGCAATGTGCAAATGGTACCCGCCTAATGGATTTACTTGTCAAGTCCATCATCTCGAAGCGAAAGTTGGTGGAAGTTATAAAATGTCGTTCACAAATTTCAGTACGGGAAAAGTTCACTCCTTTGGAGGTAAATATATTGAATTGATACCTAAGGAAAAATTAGTGATCACTGACGAATTTGACGATCCGAATTTACCCGGGACAATGAAGACAACCGTTTCTCTAAAAAATGTGTCTTGCGGAACTGAAATTAAAATAGTTCAAGAGGACTTACCTGAATCAATTCCGATGGATGCTTGCTACCTCGGCTGGCAGGAATCGTTAGACTTGTTAGCGAAGCTTGTCGAAGCTGATGTGAAAGACTAGATCCACAGAAATAGACTGATTAAAAAGTCATATTCTATTTACGCTTCTTCAATTACTAACAAGTAAGTTCAATTCATTTTTTTTCATCTGCATAATTCAATAAATTGACCCATGCTTCCAAAAGTAAAACTCGAGCCAATTTCAATCGAACATGCGGTAGAGATTCAATCGCTCGTTACGAGTCATCCTGATATCGCGAAGTTTACTCGAATGCCCGAGCCATATCCTGAAAATGGAGCGGTCGATTGGATTAATTATGTAGTACCTCGGCATCATTCAGGTGATGAATATTGTTTTATTATTAAAAACGAAGCTGGACACATTGTCGGCTGCTGCGGTTTGATTGTCGACAAACAGAAAAACGAAGCTGAGCTTGGATATTGGATAGGATATAAATTTTGGGATCAAGGATTTGCTAGCGCTGCAATCCGTGAAGCGTTGCACTTTGCCTTTGATAAAATGAATTTCGTGCGAGTTCATGCACATTCACTAGAACGAAATAAAACCTCTCAATCGGTGCTGGAGAAAAACTCATTCAGATTTATTGGAACAAAATCAAACACCAATTCAAAATGGAATTCAGACGATCAGATCATGTTTTATGAAATAACAATTGATGAGTGGAGAAAACTACATTTGAGTTGTTAGTTGGTTACAGCTCTCCAAGACTCGTAGGCAGTTAAGAGTTCCTTTTCACATTCACTAATGGGGACCACTAAAAACTCCAAATAACAAAAAACAAATCTCAAATAATCTTCTCTGAAGGCTCCTTCGGAAACAACCAAAATTCAATCCGCTGTGGCGGACAAAACAAAGCAAAAAAGTATTCGTTTGAAATTTAGTTCATAGAATTTGGAATTTATTTGTCATTTGGAATTTGTGTTTTGAGATTTTAGAGATGCGCTAATTTCATTCTACCATTCTCCTGTTTCATTTCTTATTTTTGCTGTCACAATTATAAAGGAGACTAATGGACGAGTTCATGCAAGCTGCAATCGATGAAGCGAAAAAAGGATTGGCCGAAGGAGGAATTCCAATCGGTTCGGTGATTGTACATAATGGTCAAATCATCGGACAGGGACACAACCGCAGAATCCAAAACGGAAGTCCGATTCTTCACGGTGAAATGGACGCATTTGAAAATGCAGGACGTCTTTCAGCTTCTGTATATAAAAATAGTGTTTTGTATACAACTCTCTCCCCTTGCTCAATGTGCAGCGGAGCAATTCTTCTTTATGAAATTCCGAAAATCATTATCGGGGAGAATATAAATTTTATGGGTGAAGAAGAACTGCTCACATCACGAGGCGTTCAAATTGAAGTATTGCAAAATGCAGAGTGCATTAATTTGATGTCTGAATTCATTAAAACTCATCCAAAACTTTGGTTCGAAGATATTGGGAATTAGTAAAAGATTTTAATGGAACGCGCATGCCGCGGATCAGCTATGATTAGAACTGAGCCATTTTTATAATTTCAATTTTTCGGAAACATAGATAAACAGTCAGCCAATAACAAAAATATTAAAGAATGTGAGAGTATTGAATGTCATCACGCAATTATATCCTCAATGAATTAACTTGGAAAACTGCTCAGCATACAAAATATGAGGTAGCAATTTTACCATGGGGTTCAACGGAGCCGCATAATTATCATCTTCCATATTCAGCAGACACAATCCAATCACAATACATTACTGAAGAATCTGCGCGCAAAGCTTGGGAGAAGGGAGCGAAAGTAATTGTACTTCCAACAATTCCAATCGGAGTGAATTCCGGGCACTTAAATTTGAATATGACGCTGAATATTAATCCATCAACACAATTAAAAATTCTTCGGGATGTTCTTTACTCGGTTCAACAACATAGCGTAAAAAAATTTGTGATTATAAACGGACATGGCGGCAATGATTTCAAATTGCTCATTCGTGAATTAAAATTAGAATTCAAAGATATGTTTATCGGTTTGATAAATTGGTACAAAGTCAATGAAGGTCATAATTTTTTCAATGAACCCGGTGAACATGGCGGAGAAATGGAAACAAGCAATTTGATGGTGATAAAACCTGAACTCGTATTACCCACAAACGAAGCCGGGGATGGAAATGAGAAGAAATCAAAAATTAAGGGATTGAGAGAAAGTTGGGTTTGGACTCCCAGAGATTGGGATAAAATCACAGAGGACACTGGTCTTGGAAATCCGAAAAAAGCAACAAAAGAAAAAGGGGCAGCTTATTTGAATTCATTGACTAATCAAATAAGTGAATTTCTTTATGAATTATCTCAAGCTAAAATTGATGAGATTTATTAAATCTATTCAGGTATAAAAGAAATTGAATTTCTTCTAATATTGTTTTTAAAGAATTACTTATTGCATCTGAAATAAATTAAGAATAAAATAGACTAGAAGGTTAAAGTTAAAATGACTCAGGATATACTGGAATTCATCAAGGAGTGTGTCTCACATGGAAGGATATTTTGGACTTATCATCTTAATTTACGATTGAGTGAAAGATTCATACCAAGGAGTTATATAATTGCATCAGTGAGTAAATATGAAATTATTGAGAGTTATCCTAATGATAAATATCTACCGAGTTATTTAGTTTATTCTAAGCATAATAATGTGATTTTTCATATTTTATTTGCCGTAGAGGAAAAGAACAATAATGTGCGAGTGATAACTTCTTATAAACCTGATAATGAAAAATGGGAAGATGATTTTAAAACTAGGAGAATCAAATGAAATGTCATGAATGTGGAGCTGAATTTGAAAAATTGATTACTGATTTACCATTTAAAGTAAAACAAGACTCAATTGTGATAATCAAAAAACTTCCTATCTACCAGTGCACGAATTGCAGAGAGTATCTTATTGAAGACGAAACGATGGAAATGGTTGATAAACATCTGAATAAGATAGATAAAAGTGTGGAACTTGAAATATTAAGCTTCGCAAATTGATCAAATCTAGTTTTTTGATTCTATCACCAATTAAGATGGGAATTGTTAGTTAGAATAATTTTCAATTAAAACTCTTAAATCATCAGGAATTTCAAACTCTGGAAAATCTGCATGGAGCTTTAAAAGATACGATTTAGCTTCATTCAACTTACTGTATTGCAATTCATAAATGGCTCGGTTCAACAGCATCGTAATAATAAGATTTCTCACCTCAACAGTTGGGATTGTCCTTTTTTCGGAAAAACGAATTTTGAAATCAGGTTTCGATGCTGGCGAATACTTGTCTGAATTCACAATTTTATAAAGAAACAAATCTGGAATGATTCTCGTCTCTTCTTCAAGACTAAACTTCCCTCTTTGTATCAAATTAGCGATTTCTTGTGAAACGTAAATCGATCGATCCTTGGTATCAAGTCTTACACTTGCACTATCCATTTGAATTACTTCCGGATGAGATTTTTTCAGTTGCGAATAATACCATCTCTGCTGGAGAAGAAGATGCTCAGCGACAACAATATCAGTTTTGAATTCTTCAGCAAACTGGTAATAAAGTGCAGGAAAATAGAATGAAGAATTGCTGCTCATGATTATTGAACCTCGATCGAGTGAATTCATCATCGCTTTAGTGTAATCCTCGAATAAGTAATTTACACTTTCATCAACACGGTAATGATTAAAAATAATTTCTGAAAGTAAGCAGATTGTTCCGATTAAAATCAGAGCAGGACATTTCATCCTTGAATCTATTTTTATTTTAGTAACAGTGGTTAATCCGATCACAGAAAATAAAACAAGTGAAAAATATGCTGCTAAAAAGTAATTATCGATATCGGGAATTCCATAAAAAGCCGTAAACATTACACAAGTGATTAGAATTAATATAGTCGCAATAAACAATTTTCTTACATGAAAAAAAGAAGTAACTATTCCGAAAAACGAAACTAAAAGTACTAAACCTAATTCATTGGATTTAAAATCAGTCGCGTCGAAATTAATTGTAATCGCCTGAAAAAAAACAGAAAGTTGTTCAATAAATGTTCTGCCTGTCTGAAGCACAAACTGATGATATAATTTTCCAGAAATGTGATCAACTGCAGCGCCCAGTGTGGATGGATTTCCCCAATTCATTACAGGCAGCATTGACGCGCGTAAGGGAAGGTAAGAATAAAGCAAAACTACAATGGGCAAAAATATTAATTTCATAACAAGAATTTTTTTTATTCCAGCGAATTTGTATTTGACCAAAAACAAATAAGCTGCTGCAGGCAGAATGAAAATAATTGACATGTGATTCGTAAAACCAAGAGCGAGAAAAACCGCAAATAAAATCCATTCTTTGGAAATTATTTTTTCTTCATCCTTATTGCAGAAAGCTTTCAGTAAATAGTAAAATGAAAGTGAAAAAAGAAGCATGTGCAATGAGTACACTTCAATTGATGTACTTTGAGCCCAAAAAGTTTTACTGAATGCGAGAAACAATCCACTGCTGATCGAAATGAAATATTTCATCCAATACGGGATATCACTTTCGTTTGAGCTTTCATCTCGGTTAGATTTGAAATGAGAAAGATTATTCAATAAAAACATTACCGTTCGAATGAACACGGCAACTGCCGCTGATGTCCATATTGCTGCTAATAGATTCGCCTGAAAAATCGGAGTGAAAGGTAAAGGAATTAACAAGAAAAGATATCCGATAATTGTAAAAAGCGGATAACCTGTTGGATGCGCAATCCCAAGAGTGTATTGAACTGCAGCTAACTCACCGGCATCGGCTGCAACAACTGTTGGTGCGATCGTGTTTAAGTAAACTAAAAAAACAAAAAAAGAAGTAAACAAGTAGTAATACTTTTTCAACAATTCAAAAAACTTATTCACTTCTCGAAATTCACTCTATATTCATCAAGACTTTTTCAGCGAAACTCTCTATCGATAATATCAATCTCTCCTGGATAAGTAATATTTCCGAACATAGATTTCACTGTCGGCTTTGCCTTCAGCGTAACTCGATGAGGATTTCCACCTAATCCGCCAAGCTTTAAAGCGAGATCGATTAAGCCGTCATAACCTCTCTCGGAGAAAAATTTGTAAAGATCGAAATTTATACCGATCGGAAACCTTGTTGCCTCTCCTCTTCCGGGGACTGCAATCGGGCTGGCAATATTTCCTGCAATGGTTTCTTTATCATCGATGAACAATCTCCACTTGAAATCAACAATGTCCAGATCTTGACGCGGGTATCCACCGCCGTCATTTGGATTCAATGCATCGATGTAAAGATTGAAACTGACTGGTAAAGTCCCCCGCGTAATTCCATTTAAGAATTGTGCGGCATCAAGTACATTGAAATCTCTGACCGATCCTTTGTTGGAAACATTTATGCCCATTATAGTAAAGTTTCCAATGCTGTCGAGTTTAAATTTCAGTCTTGAAATGTTTTCAATCTGCTTCAAGACCGAGCAGCTGATTTGAGATAGAGATAATGTTAAAACTATGGAGAAAATAATTTTGTTTTTCATTTTTCACTCCAACTAATTTAAAAGAATATTACAGCACCTAAATGTATTGAAAGCATATCCGTGGTAGATTTTAAAACATCATAAGCCACATTACCGCCACCAATATTTCTAATTGATCCTTCTTTAAGATATTCAGCGCGTGAACCAAGTAAATACCTTGCTTTAATATCGAGATAAATTGGTAATGGTCTACCAGATACATCATCTTTTCCTTCATAAACCCATATCATCATTCCTCCGCCTGCTCCATAGCTCCATGCCCAATCACTGAAATTTGTAGAACTCGCAATCTCTTCTCCTTTGCTGGCGTTCTCAATTTTACTTTCAGTGTAAAGATAAGCTCCGCCGAATAGTCCCTCTAAGTATGGTCGAAATTTGCCTGCTTGTGGAATAATTTTAAATAGAACATGAAAATTGACAAGATTATTCGATTCAGTTAGATCTACTGTAACACCTGGAATAGTTGTGCTAAATGGAACACGCTTTGTTTGGCTGCCGTAAGTTAGGAACCCGAGATTTAAACCAACTGAAAATGGAACAGATCGATTCGGACTCCAAGAAAAATGGCCTGCCAATCCAAATCCCACATTATCAATGTTTTCTTTGAATTCACCTTGCGGAAGACCGAGCATCGCGTTAAGACCTAAATCAACCTGAGAATATCCGGTATTCACAAAATACAATGTTATTAAGGCAATTGATAGTAAACGTAATTTAGACATTAAGTACTCCTTTTTAGATAAATGATGATTATTCTTTAATGCTTAAATGTCACCGATCATTTTTTATTATGATTCTTTTTAAAATTAGAGAAAAAAATATCTACAAGAAAGTAAATTCAACATTTATCTTAATCATCAATAGAAGTGGAAATTGTTTTGATAGATAACTAAGCTGGATTTGAGAACAGTGTAAAACAAAATATACTAAACAGAACTAGCATTGATCATCAGCAAACTGGAGCAACGTAAACAAAACTTATTCAGATACAATAATCGTTTAGTATTCGTTATGCTTTCCAGAGCGAACTTTCCTTTATTTTTTGAATAATCTCATCTGCAACTTCGAGAGCACGTTTTCCGTCTAATGCAGTTACAACGGCTTGAGATTTATCTTTAACACTTCGAATAAATAATTCCAGTTCATATTTCAGAGCATTGATAGAAGGTATCTCCGGCTGTTCGTAAATAACTTTTTTCTTTCTCACGCCAACTCCAATTTCACCATAAGAAATTCCAAGGGCTTCTTCATCAGGCGAAACGAGCCGGTATATTTCTGAGGTACCTTGAAGGAAATCGATTGTTATATATGCATCTTGTTGAAACATTCTCATCTTCCGCATTTTCTTTTGAGATATCCTGCTTGCAGTTACATTTGCAACACAACCATTTTCAAACTGTATTCTTGCGTTTGCGATATCTATGCTGTCAGAGACAACTGCTACACCATTCGCATCGACCTTCACAACTTCACTTTTAACAAGGTTTAGAATTATGTCTATATCGTGGATCATTAAATCCAAAACAACAGCGACATCGGTTCCACGAGGATTAAATTGCGAGAGACGATCGCATTGAACGAACATAGGTTCTAATTTATATTTTTCTAAAGCCAAAAGAGCAGGATTAAATCTTTCAATATGGCCAACTTGTATCATCAATTTTTTTTCTTCAGCTTTTTTGATCAGCTCTTCTGCCTGGCGGATGGTTGTAGTAATAGGTTTTTCGATGAATAAATTTACATTCTTATCGAGCGCTTTAATTCCAATTTCATGGTGAAGACTCGTTGGCGCGGAAATTACAACAGCGGTCACGTTCGATAACAGCTCATCGAGAGAATCAAAGCTCAAAACAGAATATTGTTCAGCCATTGATTGTGCATTCGATTTATCTAAATCAAATATACCGATACACTCCGCTTCTGAAATTTCCTTTAATAATTTTAAATGAAGCTTTCCGAGATGACCGACACCAACAACACCGATTTTTACTTTCGACATAAATTAACTCTATAAATATATACAATTTAAAAGTTTATCCAGCATAAAGCAGATTTAATAAACATCTTTTTTGTTTTTTGTGTTTTTGCGGCTTTTTGGCAAATCAGCTTGACTATTAAAAGGGTTACCTGTCAGTATAGAAAGATTAAATTGGAAATGAATAGAAATATGGATGGGGACGAGATAAACAGCCGCTAAGACGCTAAGGCTCGAAGCAGCGCAAAGAATTTTTAAGTTACACACTTAGAGATCTTTCCGAATCATCTTGAATAAATTTCCTTAAATGCGACTATTCTATCGTAGCCGCCATAAAGTGGATCTTGATAATAAGCAAAAACATAATACACATTAGTTATCCCCCAATCGCTTCCTTCGAGTTCCAGCCAATCAAGCTTCTCTGCTTTTTTCGTTGAATCATTCCATACACCCAATACATATTGATAGTCATAGACTCCACGTTTGAGTGTTAAAATCTTCGAATAGTAATTACTGCTGCGTTCCATTTTATTTTCATAACTTGGCATCCAGTCATTAAAACTTCCAATCAGAAAAAGATCTTTTGAAAAAATTTGTGGTGAGCTTAGCACAAAATTGAACTCGAGGTAATCGTTGTAAACGTCATCTTGTTTGTACCTTTTCGAACCGCCATTGAAATCACGACCGCCAAGTTGAAATTTACGAGTGACATCAACGCCCTCGAAATTTTGATGAAGCTTATTGCCCATATATTTTTTAACGTCAAGCAGATCTAATTGACGATATTCATTACCTGGAAAAATATCGCGTTTAATAAACCGCTTGGTTGCATGCGAAATGAATTCGAAATAGCTGTTCTTCGAAATTTTCTCGATGTTAACTCGATAAGGAAAATTAAACTTTTGATTCTGAACTATCTCGATTTCTTTTTGATAGAATGCATCATAATATGCAGGAGTGGTAACTTCGGCAGCGATTTGATCGCGGCGGTTCCACTGCATTATTTCAAATAGGCTATCGTCAATTACATGTCGTGAGTGTCTAACTTTTATCGGGAATTCTTGGTGTACAACAATGAACCTCCCAGTACCATAAATTTTTGTTTCATCTTTGAAATCAGCAATTACAAAACTCCACTTTCCAGAAAAAGGAAATGTTACTTGCTCTCGTTCATCCGGAAATTTTTGCTTGAAAGTATATGTGTAATGCTTCACTCCAGTTGGAGCCGATCTGAATTGGAGATTATAAAATCTATCCCTCCCGGTATTTAATAGAAAAATATTATCGTACTGATTCCAATCTCTATCGCAGAATTTAAAAATTATTTGCAGGTTCGGTTTGAGTCTTGTTGTAATATCAAACTCAATAACGATATGATCATTTGTAGTGTTTTCAGTTCCATCAACATCGAGGTCGCGATAGACAATTATTGGTGGAAGAATTTCATTTCGTACGGAGTAGACGCGAAGGTCTTTGATTGTTAAATCGCTTTCACCAAATAAATTTATGAATAAAGATAAAATAAATAGAATCGTCCACACTGTTTCATTCCAAATATTTAATTGAGTAAGATGGATAGAACATTATTTTTTCTTTTTTGCTTTAGCGGTGACAAGTTTTTGTTTCGGATATTCAGATCGGTCGTCGAATAAAGAAAGTGATTGAGAAAATTCAAATACATCGGTTTTACATTTAATTTCTTTTATTTTTCCTACTAATCGTTTCGTGATAACTTCAACATATTTTTCTGAAATATCCATTGTTATGTAATTTCTTTTAAGTCGCTTAGCAACCGCTGCTGTAGTACCTGTTCCACCGAATGGGTCCAAAACTATATCTCCCTCGTTTGAGCTGACTTTAATAATCCTTTCGAGTAAATTTTCAGGCATCTGGCATGGATGCTTTCCTAATCTTTCTTTGAAAGTTCCGCAAACTCTCGAATATTCCCAAACATCATCGGGTACTTTTCCCTTTGGATGAGCTCGTTTATCGTTATAGACAAGCTGTCTTGCGGATGGGATTCTTATCTCATCACTGTTGAATGTAAATGAATTCTCATCTTTAGTGAAATATAAAATGTGAGTATGCGATCTATTGAATTTCTTTCGTTGATTCTGACCAAAAGTATAGTACCACACAATCCAGTTTCTAAATTTAAATCCGATTCTCTTCAAAATTAAATTTATTTCAGCCGCGAATTCATCTCCTATTGCAATGTAAATTGAGCCAGATTTTTTTAAAATTCTATAAGTCTCTTTGATCCATTCCTCAGACCAAGAGTAGTAATGATCGTAGTTTTTTTTATCATCATAATTATCGTACTTGATACCAATGTTAAACGGAGGATCGGCAAAAACTAAATCCACTGAACTGTCGGGTAAACTCGACATTACCTCGATGCAATCACCTAAGATTACTTTATTTAATTCAATCATTCTCTATTTCAAATAGTTCACAAGGCTTAAATTTGAATTGCAATTTAGTCGGGTCAGGTGTACCTCCCTTTCTTTGCATTGTAATTTTACCAATGTATAAATTCCCTTTTGAAGAGAGTACAACATCGCCCTTTCCATAAAAATTCATTGTTGTATTTATATCCTTCAAAATCCAACTTCTTGTTTTTTTTATTCTATTGTATCTTGACACGAGAATCCAATTAGCAGATAATCCCCCCCGTCCTTTGAGGATATCAGTAAGAACAATAATTCTATTTTCATTAAAAAATGAAAGTATTTTTTGTTGAATTCTTAACGGCATTTCATCCATATACACTTTTCGTTTATCTCTTAATTTAATTTTCCCAATCAAGTACTTGTACTTTCGTGGTAAAATTTCACCTGTAAAAAGTTTCAGCCATAAGGAAATTTCATCATCGAATTTCCACATTTCTTGATATGAATCCACTGACCTTTTATCAATTTGATTATAATTAGCATCTTTATTTGCTTTTTTTAGTGATATATTTTCAATTTTTATGATATTTCCAATTGTTATAATAATTCGAACCTGAGCATCTGCTTTCTTGAATCTGACAAAATCATAATACTCTGTTTCTGAAATATTAAATTTTTCAATTTCATCTTTTTTGATTCTAGTCGGAATACGAATCGCCAAAACGGAATTAATCTTTTCTAAATCATAACCCATAGTTTTGAGCCAGACTTGAGTATTGATATCTCTTTTCCAATTGTTAAACTTTTTACAAATCATTCCTTCATTGGAAAATCCACCTTTTGCCGTCCTCGATCCTAATTTTTTCTTTTCAAGTTTAGTCAGTGGCAATATAGTTACTCTTTCTTTTTTTCGGGATGAATGATTTCAACACATTTGATGCTTGGATAGGGAATAAAAATCTCTATATCTCTATCCTGATACTTCGCCAGAAGCATCAATCCATCTTCGAAAACTTCGATCAGTTTCCCAGTCTTAAAGACAATTTCATAAAAAGGATTTTCCATCTTTTCGGATTGAACTATTCCGTAATTTTCGTGCAAAGTTACGTTTACATCATAGTTAAGATATTTATTCCAATTTATTTTCATTTTGCTCCAATGGTTTGACAGACTCTATTCGAAAAACTGTTTTAATATTTCCAATAACGATTCAATATCACTGCACGGATAATTTTGTTTGATAAAATTTTCAAGTGAAAGTTTGGAATCCATATAAATTAAATCAGCATAAATTACCGAAATAATTTTTTGAATATCTTTCTTCGCTTCTAAATCGCTGCAGCTGAATCCTCGCTTTACTTCATCGAGCAGGATTAATAGATTGTCTAATTCGCTCTCGTACTCTTCAAAAGAAAATTCATTGTCGGGTATTAGTACTTTATCAACGAGAGTATAGAATTGAATTGGCAGAATCCTTAAAGTTGAACCAAAAACATTTTCGAATCTGCTGTCGTAAATCTTAATGAAATATCCTAAATCTGAATCGAAATCATAAAACTCAGGCAAGTTTCTGCCAATTACCATCGAGTCGCAAAATTCAAATTCCGGTTCAAAGCTGTAAACATAGATTGAATAATTGAACGAAGTAGAATTTGGGATCGAATCGACAATTACTGTTTCATCAGCGGCGTCGCCATCTAAATCATAAAAATAGATCGATGGATTTGAAAAATACTTTGAGTAGATTTTCTTGCCCCGCAAATCTGAAACCAGAAATTGATTCCCCTTTTTATCCTTTAAAATTTTAATTATGTGATTAGACACCGTATCTTCAATGACTGATGGATATGCCGGTGCATTGATGAGTAAAAAAATAATCAAATAATTAACAAATTGGGCATAGCGAGAAGAATCAACTTTTTTCAATTTGCAGCTTTATTTTCGTTGAACCAATTTTTTATGTATTTAATTATTTCGATGGTGGTTGCGCCAGGTGTAAACAATTCACCGCATCCCATTGATTTCAGCTGCTTTAGGTCTTCTGAAGGAATAATTCCACCGCCGGTAAGCAGTACATCATTTAGCTCTTTCTCTTTCATAAGGTTAATTACCTTCGGGAATATTGTCATGTGCGCACCGCTTAGCAGACTAATTCCTATCACATCAACGTCCTCTTGAAGTGCGGCTTCGACAATCATTTCGGGAGTCTGACGCAATCCGGTATAAATAACTTCCATACCGGCATCGCGTAATGCGGCGGCAATAACTTTAGCACCACGATCGTGCCCGTCAAGTCCGGCTTTCGCGATTAATACTCTTATTTTTCTCTCCATAAATTTCTCTGATTATTCTAATTGATCTGATTACGAATCTTCTGAGCGTAATTGCTCATCTCTCCATCTTTGTACTTTTTAAGATTGATAATGAATTTGAAATTATCTGATTTGTAACGGGGAGTAACGTGAAAGTGAAAATGAAATACCGATTGCCCTGCGGCTTTTCCGTTATTCGAAAAGATATTGAATCCATCAGGGCTTAGTGAATCGACAATCGCCTTTGTAATTTTTCGAGTAACGTGAACAAGTTCGTCCAGTAGGTCAATCGGAATATCTAAAAAATCATTCGAATGAATTTTAGGAACGACAAGTACATGACCATAATTCAATGGATTAATATCTAAAAAAGCAATTATAGAATCCGACTCGAACACAACCTCTGCCGGAACTTCACGATTTATAATCCTGCAAAATATACAATCGTTCATGATTTCAAAATAAAATTAGCCAATTATGAACAGGAAAGCAATCAGTCGAATGCGAAGTCAATCAAGTGCGGAATGTGGAATGCGGAGTTAATCAAATGCGGAATGCGAAATGCGGAGCGATGCACTGAGCTTGTCGAAGTGTGCGAAGTTGGGAATATGAAGTGTTAGTTTCAAATTGTTCCTGGCTGTTGGTCTGGCTACAATTACAACTCAACATT
>VGVX01000052.1 GCA_016873845.1 Ignavibacteria bacterium | reverse complement strand
CATTTTTAAGAACTAAATAATTTCCGGTAAGCGGTTCGGGATCATTTCTGACTCCGAATTCGAAAGTGCCAGATTCGCCCCCTTTAAATTTGCTTTTTGTATTTGTATTTGTTTTAAAAATAACATAGGGACCTTCATCGGTTTTCCAATCCCCAGCAAATTTCATTTCGATTGGCTCAGTTTCTGTTCGGCATCCAAGAATTATCAGAACTATTAAAAAGGAATAAATTCTTTTCATAATTATAAAAAATTTTGGGTGCAAAATATCAAAATGAATTGAATAAAATCTGAAATATTTTGTTGCTGATTCCCTATGCAGTGAGTGATGGCGAAGCTTTATTTTCCTTTAAAATACTAGTTGCTATCAAACAATTTTTAATTTAAGTTGAACTCGGTATTGGTATTCAAAATAATATAGGAATCATCCGGTGATACCTAAATTCAGTCCAACCTATTTTTACTTACAGGGGATAAGTGTTTGATGAATTGCAATCGTTCTCTCACTAAATCAACTCAAATTAACAACAATAAAAACAAACTTAAGGTGCAACATGAAATACAAGCTACTATTCATCTGCCTGCTTAGCATCTTCATCTTTCCCTTTGGTAATAATCTTGTTTTAGGACAGGGTGTTACCACATCGTCTATCAGCGGTATCGTTCAAGATGCCGATGGGAATGTACTTCCAGGCGCAAATATTCTAGCAGTCCACGTTCCAAGCGGAACTCAGTATGGAGCTGCAGCAAGAGATAACGGACAGTTCAACGTCCGAAATATGAGAGTAGGAGGCCCATATACAATTTCAGTCTCTTTTGTGGGATTTAAAAAAGAAACACAAGAGAATATATATCTGAGCTTAGGACAAGACCTTCGTCTCGACTTTGAGCTTGAAGTTCAGGCAGTCGAAGGTGAAGAGGTAATTGTTACAGCTCAAGTCGATGACATCTTCAATAGCAGCAGAACCGGAGCCGAAACGTTTATCGATCCGAGGTCTGTTGTCATGCTGCCAACCATTAAGCGAAGTACAAGGGATTTAACAAGATTAGATCCTCGCAGCGATGGGAACTTTAGCTTTGGCGGAAAAAACTGGCTTTACAATAACATTTCACTTGACGGCTCTTATTTTAATAATTCGTTTGGTTTGGATGATCCAGCGCCAGGCGGTCAAACAAATGCCGAACCAATTCCTTATGATGCAGTTGAACAAGTTCAAGTTTCAGTCGCTCCTTTCGATGTTCGTGAAGGAGGTTTTACCGGAGCTGGAATTAACACGGTAACAAAAAGCGGAACAAATCGTTATACAGCTTCGCTTTACAGTTTCATGAGAAGCGAAAAATTTGTCGGTAATAAAGTAAGCGGTCAGCAAATTATCGCAAATCCAGATTTGTTTTTTAACCAATCGGGTTTCAGTTCGAGCGGCGCTATCATTCAAAATAAATTATTCTTCTTCATCAATGGAGAGATTGAGAGAAGAGAAGATCCAGGAACTAATTTCACGGCTTCGAGAGGTGGAAGCACAGGTTTAGGTATCTCACGAGCAGATGCTGCCAAATTGGATCAAATAAGAAAACGAATGAAAGACGTTTATAATTACGAAACTGGTCCATACGAAAACTTCGTTCATAAAACTGAGAATGAAAAAGTTCTTGTTAAATTCGATTGGAACATTAATGAGTTCAATAATCTTAGTTTTAGATACAGCAGACTTGATGCACGCAGAGACCTACCGCCTCATCCTTTTGTTCTCAGTTCGGGCGGAAGAGGACCAAATGCAACCAGTCTCCCATTCCAAAATGCCGGCTATAAAATCAACAATAAACTGAATTCATTCGCACTTGAATTAAACTCGCATGGTGATAACTTTGCAAATCGATTTTTTGCCAGCTTCAACAGTTTCCGTGATCATCGTGATCCGTTCAGCGAGCCGTTTCCAACCATTCAAATAAATGAAGGCGGAGTAAATTACACAACCCTCGGTCATGAACCGTTCTCAATTCACAATATCTTAGATCAAGACGTTCTTCAAATAACGAATAATTTCAGTTATTTTGTGGGGAATCATGTTCTAACTGTTGGAGCTAACTACGAATCTTTTAAGTTCTTTAACTCATTTAACATTTTCCGTCATGGACTTTTTATGCTCGATGCTTCATGGGCGGGATTCTTGGGTGGAACAACATTTTCTTCTGTTGCAGATTTCTTAGCGCGCACAAATCCAAGTGATCCTGCAAACTTTTATGATTTCAGAAGCAAAATTGGAAAAGGACCTTACAAAGGTGAAAAAATTGACGTCGCTCAATTGTCTTTCTACGTTCAGGATGAGTATCTCTGGTCTTCTTCTTTCAGTCTAATTTTTGGATTAAGAGTCGATATGCCAATGTATATTACAGAACCAGAGGACAATCCATACTCAAGAGGATTAAAACTTCTTGACGAAAATGATAGTCCAGAGTCCATTGATCAGAGTAAACTTCCAGGCGCCAAACCACTTTTCTCTCCCCGAATAGGATTCAACTGGGATGTATATGAAGATAAATCTTTCCAAGTCCGCGGTGGAACTGGAATCTTTACAGGACGACTTCCATTCGTTTGGATTGGTAATGTGATTTCTAATCCAGGTTCAAATCCAAATCTTTATCCAGCAACCGGTGGAAAAGAAATCAAAACCTCTGATGATGCAATTCTTCAGCAGTCATTTGATCTGAATGGAATGGTTGATGATTTCAAATGGCCGCAAATCTGGACGAGCAATTTTGCATTTGATCATAAACTTCCTTGGGATTTACTCGGGACATTGGAATTCGTCTATGGTAAGGACATAAATGGAATCTATGTTCGTAATGCTGATTTGAGAACTCCATTTCGTTACTTAAAAGACGGAAGACCGTATTTCACAGATACCTCCGGGAATAACCAACTTAATGTCGGTCCATTTGGTGCTGATGGGGGTGCATACGTAATTGATAATTCCTCAGAAGGCTACAATTTCAGTATCACCGCACAGTTGAGAAAGAATTTTGACTTCGGGCTTTCCTCATTCTTTTCCTACACATATCTCGAAGCAAAGAGCTTATTGAAATCAACTGAAATTGCCAGTGTTCTTTGGTCAGAAAATCCTGTTCAAGGTGATCCGAATAAACCTGTTCTCAGCTACTCTGAATTTGGAAATCGTCATAGATTTGTTGCAGGCGGATTGTACCGCTATGAATGGTCGGAAAATTTTGCTACCAGCTTTGGACTCTTCTTCGAATTGGCTGAAGGAAATAGATTTGAAGGGGCTGGCGGAAATAGATATTCATTTACTTATGCCGGAGACGTTAATGGCGATGGAAGCACAGTTAATGATCTGATCTATATTCCGAAGAGTTCAAGTGAAATTAATTTTGAACCTTACACTGTCGGAACAAAGACTGTTTCTCCCGCAGAACAGTGGACAGCATTTAATGCTTTCATCGAACAAGATGAATACTTAAAAGCAAATCGTGGAAAAATTGCCGAAAGATTCGGCGCTGTCAATCCATGGTTCAGTAATATTGATCTAAGAATTCTGCAGGACTTCTCGTTCATGCTTGGCAGTCACAGACATACATTCCAATTAAGCTTGGATGTATTGAATGTTGCGAATCTTATAAGCTCAGATTGGGGTGTAAGAAAAGTTGCGAATCCTGCAGCTACAACACCACTAGAATTAGTGAAATTCAATACAAGCGGCGAACCTGTATTTAAATTTAATACAGAAACCAAATCAACCTATATTGACGATCCATCAATTAAATCAAGATGGCAATTGCAGCTTGGTTTGAGATATATCTTTTAGACAGCTCAAATAACTCGGAGTAATTCTGGGTAAAAATTCAGGGCGAGGTTAAATTCAATTTTAGCTTCGCCTTTTTTAATTTTCAAGCCGTTGCCTTTTAACGTTGGATGAGGTATTTTTCAGGGTAATTTTAGAGGAAAGAATGCAGCTCGATAAAGACTTACAATCGATTCAAGAAGTTCGTGACCTTTGCAGCCGTGCTAAAGAAGCACAGCTCGAATTCAAACATTACACTCAACAGCAAGTTGATAAAATAGTTAAAGCTATGGCTGATGCTGGTTATGCAGCCAGAGAAAAACTTGCAAAAATGGCCTGTGAAGAAACCGGCTTCGGAATAATTGAAGATAAAATCACAAAAAACATTTTCGGTTCAAAGCACGTTTATGAATCGATAAAGGATTTAAAGACGGTCGGCATTATTAATTCCTACGAAAATGGGAAAGTTTTAGAAATTGCCGAACCGATGGGCGTGGTTGCCGCATTGATTCCATCAACAAATCCTACATCGACAATGATTTACAAAGCTTTGATTTCTGTGAAAGCAAGGAATGCAATTGTTGCATCTCCCCATCCTGCCTCGGCAAAGTGCACAGTCGAGACCGCCAAACTTCTCGAGGAGGCAGCAGTTAAAGAAGGCGCTCCTCGCGGATTGATCGCATGCCTTTCTACTCCAACTCTCGAAGGAACAAATGAATTAATGAAAAATCGAAACGTTGCAGTAATATTAGCTACAGGTTCAACTCCTATGGTAAAAGCCGCATACAGTGCAGGCAAACCGGCGTATGGTGTGGGACCCGGTAACGTACCGGCATTTATTGAGAGAACTGCAAATTACAAGAAGGCTGTCGCTGACATTTTTTACGGAACAACCTTCGATAATGGAGTGCTTTGTTCTTCGGAGCAGGCAATAATTTGCGACAGACCTTTACGAGAAAAAGTAATTGAAGAATGTAAACGTATAGGCGGTTACTTTGTAAATCAGGAAGAGAAGAAAATGCTGGAAGCTGTCCTTGTTGATAAATCTGGAAGAATAAATCCTGAGATCGTTGGACGAACAGCTTCTGCAATTGCACAAAAAGCTGGTTTCACTGTTCCTGCAAATACTCGAGTACTTATATGCGAATTAACTACAGTCGGAAAGATTGAACCGCTATCGATGGAAAAGCTTTCACCAATTTTAGCATTTTATACTGAAGAGGGTTGGCTGAATGGATGTCATCGCTGTATTGAGTTGTTGGAATTCGGCGGTGTTGGTCACACACTCGTGATTCACTCGAACGACAAAGATATTATTATGAAGTTTGCAATTGAAAAACCTTCGTTCAGAATTTTAGTTAATACTGTTGCATCTCTTGGCGCTGTCGGATTCACAACTGCTCTTTATCCATCATTGACATTAGGACCCGGAACTTGGGGAGGATCGATTATTTCTGAAAATGTTACAGCAAAACATCTGCTTAATTACAAAAAGCTTGCATTCGAGGTCAATCCGATTAACCAAGATTCTGGGGGAAGTCTGAATTCGTTTGCTGGCTCCTCGCACATTTCACAATCTCCTTCTGATAAAAATGCTACAAATTGGATCCAGGAAGTAGAGGAACGGATGCGGACGCGAGCAGGCAATCCGCCTATCAAAGATTCGTACACATATAAAAAAGGAGAGGTTCCTCAACCTGAATCTGGCAAAATTCTTGGAACAGGAATAAGTGAAGATGAAATTGATAAAATCATTAAAGAGTTCAAGAAATAAGAAAGCTAGAAAAGTAAAAAGTTTATAAAGTTCATAAAGTTATAAGGTTCATAAAGTTTGAAGGTTAGAGAATTTATTTAATAATATCGAAATGACAGAAAAAGCTTTTTTCAATAATGTACTACAGGATAAGGAAGATATACTTGGTAAGTTTATTCAAATTCTGGATAAACATCAGATTGATTATTGCGTGATTGGAGGACTTGCAGTCAACGCTTATGTTGAACCAGTTGTAAGTCTTGATTTAGATATAGTTCTAGCAGTTGAACTTTTAGATAAGTTTCTAGCCGAAGCCAAAAGATCCTTTGAAATTGAAGATTTTTCTCATAGCTATAACTTGAGCACAAAAGATTCTGATTTGAGAATTCAAATTCAAAAAGATGGACGGTGTCAGCCATTTATTAGCAGGGCAAAAGTTAACTCCGTATTAGGATACAAATTGAAAGTTGCTTGCATCGAAGATGTTCTTCAGGGAAAAATTTGGGCTTATTCCGATACTGAAAAACGTAAAAGTAAAAGACAGAAAGATCTTGCAGATATTTTGAGATTAGTCGAGTCAAATCCAGAACTGATTAAACTTCTCCCCGAAAAAATCAAGAATAACTTTCTAAACTAGCGTTGGCATTCGACAAAGAATTTTTTAATCAATCATAAACTGCAAATGAATATTCTCTTTATAAATTCTATTCAAATGTGGGGCGGCGGTGAAGTTTTTTTGATGGATATAATGTCCGGGTTAAGAGAGCGCGGACATAAAATTTATTTACTCTGCAGATATGATACTGAATTAGCTGAAAATGCTTGGAAGAAAAAGTTCGATGTCACAGGTATGAGATTCGGCGGCGATTTGGATCCTATAGTCGTATGGAAAACGCAAAAATTTATGCGGGAAAAAAAGATTGATGTTGTCTGCACAAATCTTGATAAAGAACTCCGCTTCGGAGGAATTGCCGCAAAACTTGCTGGTGTCAAAGCTGTAATTCCAAGTCGAGAGGTTGACGTGCCGCTGAAAAATAATTTACGCTATAGATTTGTTTATAATTTTCTTGTGACTCATTTAATCGTAAACTCCAATGCAACTAAAAATTCTGTAATGAAGAGCGCACCTTGGTTAAAAGAAAATAAGATAAGCGTAATTTATAAAGGTATATCTCTTCGACCTTATGAAATTAAACCAACAAAATCGCTTTGTGAAGAATTAGGATTTAATGAGAAAACAAAATTTGTAACTTTTATCGGACAGCTTGAGAAACGTAAAGGAATAAAGTATCTGCTCGAAGCTTGGAAATCAATTCATTCTAAACATGAAGATTCCGTTCTGCTGCTCATCGGCAAAGGTCCTATGAAAGAATACATTGAAGAATTTATTTCGTCAAATAATCTCGAGTCACAGATTAAATTGCTTGGATTCAGAAACGATATTCCTTCTATTCTTCAGCAGTCTTATTTACTGACTCTTCCATCTTTATATGAAGGATTTGGTTATGTTTTGGTTGAGGCAATGGCGGCAAGGATTCCAACTGTTGCAACCAACGTAAGCAGCATTCCAGAGATTGTCGATGATAAAAATACTGGACTTCTCGTTCCTATTGAAGACTCAATTAAACTTGCTGATGCAATTTCTTATTTACTGAATCATCCAAATGAAACAAAAAGTATGGGGATGCTGGGGAGAAAAATTGTTGAGAATAAATTTAAAATAGATTTAATGATTGATAATTTTGAAAAAGTGTTTTTACAATCAATAATTATGTAGGGACGTAATGCATTACGTCCCTATATAAAACACCTGTTATTCAGCAAGTCCAGCATAATGAATTGCGTTAAACAAAAGCTTGAATGTTCCAAATGTTTGGTGGCGATTCTGCACGCCGAATCCAAACAAAATCACTCTTCCTTTTTTCTGTTTGATATCAACCACTGCCGATTTTTTATAAAGATAATCTTCTCCCAATAAATAACCGGATTTCAATAAATTCAAAGTTGGATATCTTGCAACCACAGTACGATCAAACTGCCCAAAAGGAATAGAAGTTTGAAATGCAATGTTTGAATTTTGATAACCTATAATCTCCTCTTCCAAGCCAAATCCGATAGGGTGGGTATTATCAACATTCATTTTAATCAATGAACCAGGGCAGAAGAATTGATCACTTTTTATATTTTTTAAAACATTCGTAACTCTCAATCCAAGGTCTTCAATAGCAAAATTACAAGCTTCGCCAAGAGCAATAACAACACCTCCATCCTTCTCAACAAACGATTTTAAATTCTCTAAACCAATTTTTCCAATTCCGCTGTCATATTCTGGAGGTTTTGGACGATTGTACCTCGCATTCTCGCCTTGAAAATAACCTGTCTTAATCAAGTCGCCGCTCATAGATGGAATGATTATTACATCATATCTTTCTTTTAAATTTTTTGTTTTAAAATCTTTATTATGAAGTGCGGCGAAATCAAATTCAAAGTTTTCGAGTAAAAGGCGCGTCCAACCTTCATCCATACTTGCAGTGAATGGCTGATAGAGCCCGACTTTAACTTTTTTCAATTCTTTCAGCTTAATGTTATCAATTTCACTTGCGGAATAGATTTCTAAATGCAGCTGTTCTGCAGTATTCTTCACATATTCTTTGTTTTTAGAATTTTGCGGAATCACAACTGAGCCTGCAGAAAATTCTTTATCCCCGATCTTCATCTTTTCATTCAGCCAAAATGTTTTTACTCCAAGTTTGTGAAGACGATTCATAAAAGTTGAGTTAGCATTTAAACCTGCCGGCGCGATAAAATATTTACCTTCTTTATCCTCGATTTTTCCTTTTGGATAATTCGCATCGTTTAGTAACCTAAAATCATCACTAAATGGTTTATCAATTTGAAAAAATTTCACCCCCATTAGATAAGGAAGCGTCCAACCGGCAACATCGTATGGGCGAATTGGACTTTCGGTTTTTGATTTACGCAAATCTGGATATAGCTGTTCTTCAAATAAATCTTTCACGTATCGCCCTTTCGGCTGAGCGAGATAAATCACATAACTTTCTGCAGGATAAGTTACATTATCAATTTTGAATTCTTTATCAGAAAAATGAACTTCAACTCCCGCCATTTGCAGCACTTCAATCATTTTTGAAGTGGTTACCGGATCGTTTTGATTTCTCGGTACGATGAATGCAAATGGTCTTTCCGATTTTCCTTTTTCTACAGCATCTCTTCCCATTAAATAATAATTGTAGAGAAATTCTTCTTTAAACATAGAAGATATTTCAATTAGACTATATGTTAATGCAATTTCGTAATTGACAATATCACGCAATCTCCACCACCCGCCGCGCCATGGATTTGAATAATTTGTACGAATATCGTACGTGGTCAATTCAGGTGTCACACGAACTTCCGAAGGATCAATATAAATTGGGCTTGCGATATTACAACTTGCCATCTCAGAAAGAAGCGCGATCTGGTTGTGCCAAAGTCCACAATCGCTTGCAGGTCCTTGCCACCATCCTTCAAATATTGCCTGATCGATTATACCAGTGAATCCTTGCTGCTCAAGATGAAGTGAGGTAAGCCCGCCGATTACTTTTTGCCATTTCCAAATCAAAGGATGAACATTTGGATTAATTGGATCTTTATACGGCACGACAAACAATCTTGCACCGCTGCTTCCCATCTGATGTTGATCTAACCAAATCTGCGGAAACCACTTATGCCAAGCGACATTAATAACATTGCGAGTTTCGGGAAGATTGAACATAAACCAATCGCGATTGTTGTCGTGTCCGGCATATTCATGATAAAGATACGGCATTGAACTTCCGTCATATTCAGTATTTAAATATTTATTGTACCAATTAACGATCATAGTTGTACCGTCAGGATTAATTGACGGCATGATAATAAATATTACATCTTTTAATGCATCATTGATTTTTGACGGAGCTGAATTCGTAATGAGATTATGTGCCAGTTCCATAGACATTTGCGCAGATGCAATTTCAGTCGAATGTATATTGCAGGTGACAAGTACAACAACTTTTCCTTCTTTCGATAATTTTTTTGCTTCTTCTTCTGTAATCTTTCTTGGATCTGAAAGAGTTCTAACAACATTTCTATAACTCTCAAGATTCTTTAAATTTTCTTCCGTACTGATTATTGCCATGAACATGTCACGCTTTTGAACACTTTTTCCAATTTCTTCATATACAATTTTATTCGAATGCAGTGCAAGATGTTTGAAATATTTTTGGATAGTTTCAAAATCAGCAATTTTAAAATCGGCACCTACCTTATATCCTAAATATTCTTCAGGGGTTTGGAGCGATTGCGAAAATACATGAGATGAAATAATTAGAAGGGCTAATAATAAACGTAACATCTTTCCTCCAAATAATATTTAACTAACCGAAGTTTATCTTCAGCTGAACTTTTGCGAACTTTATCGAATTATACGAAAGTTATTTTTCAATCTCTTTAATTATTTGTGCCGCACATTCCTCAATGGTATGTGTCGAAGTATTAACACGAAAATCCATAAACTCTTCGTATAGTGGGTTCCTCCGGTTGTACGCAAACACAATGTCATCTTCAGTATTTAACAGTGGATTGAGCTTTGGCCGAGTTGAATCATGAATTATTCTGTTTTTGATATCTTTCAAACTGGCAGAAACGTAAACAATAAATCCCCGAACCCTAAGGTGATCGATGTTAAGCGGATTCTCAACTACTCCTCCGCCTGTATCAATTACTGATTCATCTTCATCAGAAATCTTTTCAATTACAGCAGACTCAACATCCCGGAAATATTCCCATCCATTTTTTTCAACGATTTCTTGAATTGATTTTTCTTCATGCTCTTCGATTAATGCATCACTGCTTATTACCCTCATTGAGAGTTTTTTTGAAAGAATATCAGCAAGTGAAGATTTTCCTGCGCCTCGGAAACCAATCAAAACAATGTTCATAGTTTATAAATCCTTTTCATATTACTGAATTCATTCCAGAAATTCGGAAAAGATTTTTTTACACAGTTTTTATTCAGAATTTTAATTTTCGGATTAACCAATTTGGCTATCGCAAAACTCATTGCCATTCTATGGTCATTGTATGTTGAAATTTCTGCTGCTCGAAGTTTTCCTGGTGTGATTTCTAAACCATCTTCAGTTTCATTTACATAAGCGCCAATTTTTCTCAATTCAGTCGAAAGTGCTTTTAAGCGATCCGTCTCTTTAAGCCTTAGATTAGCCACGTTCCGAATTTTAGTTTTTCCCTTCGCAAAACAGGCTGTAACAGCAAGAGTTTGAACAATATCCGGCGATGAATTTAAATCAATAGATATTCCTTTCAGCCTTTTCCCTGTCAGTACAATTTCTGAATTACGAATTTCTATTTTACAACCCATTCTTTTTAAAACACCAATAAACTTGATATCCGCCTGATTTGATTCTTTTGTCAATCCATGAATCGTAATTTTCTTTTTTGCGACTGCAGCCGTAGCAAAAAAATACGAAGCAGATGACGCATCGGGCTCAATTGTAATTTTTGTCGCGCCGTAAAAATTTTTCTCGGCAAGAACAAATTTTTTATACTCAATATTTCTAACATTCACTCCGAACTGCTTCTGCATTTCGAGCGTCATATCAACATAAGGCTTTGAGACCAATTCTCCTTCAACATGAATCTCAGTATTTTTTCTCATAAATGGCAAAATCATTAACAAGGCAGAGAGAAATTGACTGCTTTCTGAGGAATTGATACTTATTCTTCCCCCAATCACTTTACTTTTGTAAATCTTGAGAGGAGGAAAGTTTTTATTAGAAGTTATTCTTATTCCTGCTTGCTTAAGTGATTTCACAAGATTTCCAATTGGTCTTTGACGCATTCGCTTCGAACCATCTAGAGTTATAGTCCCATTATTCAAAGCAAGAAGTGCGGTTAAAAATCTGAATGTTGTTCCTGCATTGCCACAGGAAATTGTTAATCCTGTTCGAGAAAAACTTCCAGCAAGTCCAATAACTTCAACCACATTATTTTTTTTAATTATTTTAATGCCAAGCTTCCGAAGAGCTTTTACCATAAGTTTCGTATCGTCACAATCAGCAAAATTCTCAATCACACTTTTGCCTTCGGCAAGTGCAGCCAAAATCAGTGCTCTGTTCGTTAGACTTTTAGAAGGTGGAGGAGTGAAAACGTACATTAGATCAGAGTGATTGGTTAAAATTCCTTAGAAGATATTTACGCATTTGGTTTCGGGAAAGATTAGATTTAGTAAACAGTTTGAATTGAATAAGCGCCTGCTCGAGAAAGAAATCAAATCCGTTAATGACTTTGCAATTATGCCTCTCTGCAAGGAGTATAAATTTCGAGTCGAATGGATTTAACGCAACATCCATGGTAAGTTTAACCGATCCGGTTTTCAACACTCCCTTAAATGTTGAAAGTAAATATTCATTATCGCCTGGTGTTGCATTTACTACCACATCAAAATTTACTTCTTTTTGTTTGATATTTTCAAGTAAAAAAACATCAAACTCTTGTGCAAGCTGTTTTGATTTTTGAATTGTTCTATTGGTAACGTAAACATTATTATTGAACTCTTTCATCGCAAAAATAAAAGCCCGCGCAGTTCCCCCCGCTCCTATGATTAAAACATTTTTGTTTTGCAGATATGAGTTTTCGCAAATAAACTTTTTTGCCGCTAAATAATCTGTGTTGTAAAATATTATATTCTCATGTGCAAATAATGCCGTGTTTGCAGAACCGATTGATCCTACCAAATCTGAAACTTGTTTAGAAAGCGAAAGAATTTTTTCCTTATGAGGGATGGTAATGCTCACACCATCAACTAAGCCAGCAAAAGTTTTCGCAAAACTTTGAACATTATCAGTTAGAAAGTTTACGTAAACTCCATTAAAATTATTCATTGAAAATCCATAATTATGAAATATCCAGCTTTTACTTTGCTTTAATGGATTTCCGATTATCCCATAGACTTTTGTTTTTCTGTTTAGTTTGTGATAATTCAAATATTCTGCAATTGTTTCAACTGGAAGCTGCCCTGCAGCGGTTGTTGTTTCGTCATCTATTGATGAATAGGTTAGATAAGTTCCATACTTCTTTCCAAGTATTCGACTGACTTTTCCAAGCTCGCCCATACAATGAGCCGTTAGTTTAATTTTTTTGCTTTGCACAGATTCAAGTAAATGAAATATTCTTGCATTGTCTTCCATCTTATTTGCTTGAACAGAAATTTTATATGAATGTGCAATAATTTTTTCCATCCTGCCTAAGATAACTTTTAGCTCGGCTAAGCGCGGTGTGCGTTGAAAATCGTGATACGAAAGAATGATTTTTGACTTTCTCGAATTAGAAATTAGGTCATCAATAATTTCTTTCCCCCAACTAAAATCAATGTCAATATATTCTGCGCCAGAACTGAAAGCAATCGAGTATAATTCTCTCATTCGAGTCAGCGCCGCTCCGCTTACTTTCTCTTTTCTAAATGTGACTATTTTTTCTATCGTTTTATCTTTGAGGATTTTTTTAAAAACGGCGGGATCAATGTTTTCAATTCTTACTTCAATTAAATCGGCAGAATATTTTTTGGCTTTCTTTACAGCAGATTTATAATCGAAATAATTTTTTGGCGCGGCTGAGATTACTAACATTTCAATTTTCAAAAGCTGATTTTACAATAGGTTTATTAACTACTATATTGAATTCACATTTACCAATTTTTGAGGGGAGTGAAAAAACTATTTTATCCTTAACCTTTTTCTTGTCAAATAGTATTTTTTCCCAGATTAAATTAAACTTATACCGACTGCGAAATTTTCTATCAAGTCCTAGGTTGGAAATTAATTCAGCGATCCTGCCGAACTCACTGGCTTGTAAAATTTTCATTTGATTTGCAATTCGAGACTCAACTATCATTCCCTCTGCAACAGCGAAGCCATGTTTGACTCTATAATTTGAGAAAGCCTCTATTGCGTGTCCAATTGTGTGACCAAAATTTAAAATTTTTCTGAGCCCGTTTTCGGTTTCATCCTGCTGAACAATTCCACTTTTTATCCTAACGCATTTTTCAATACAATATTGAAGAACTTCAGGATCGCGCATCAATAGTTTTTCAAAATTATCTTCAAGAAAACGAAATAAATTATTACTAGCAATTACAGAACTTTTTATAATTTCAGCAAGACCATTTAAATATTCAACAACCGGCAGGGTTTTTATAAAATCTATATCTATTAAAACAAATGAAGGTTGATGAATCGTCCCGATCATGTTTTTCGATTCAGGTAAATTTATCCCCGTTTTACCTCCAATCGAACTGTCTACTTGTGCAATTATTGTTGTCGGCACTTGAACATATTTTATTCCGCGCAAAATTGTGGAAGCTAATAATCCAGTGATATCTCCGACCACCCCTCCGCCGAGTGCAATGAGAATTGTGTTTCTCGTTGGATGCTGTAAAATTACTTCACGTTCGAGCAGATCTCTAACTTTTTGGGATTTGCTCTTATCTCCAGATGGAATTTTAATAAGATGTGTTTTGAAATTTTTGTTAGAAAGAAGTCCTGATTTGATTTTTGATTTGTATAACTTATCGATTTTTGTATCGGTGACAATTATACATTTATCAGGAGAAAATTTTTCTGATATTAACTTTCCCAGAGAGAAGAAATTATTTCTGCCAATCTGGATTTTATAAGATCTATCAGATCTTTTTTTTAGGTTAAGTTCTATTTCCATCAGTTGGAAAGTGTTTTACCGACGGCTTCTGCAACCTTCTTAGCTTTTTTCATCAGTTCTTCAAACTGCTCTAAACGAATTGCCTGGTCAGAATCCGAGTAAGCGAGTTCAGGCTGATGATGAACTTCCAGCATTAGTCCATCTGCGCCAGCAGCAATAGCTGCAAGACTCATAGGTATAACATAATCGCGTTTGCCTGTTGCGTGACTTGGATCAACAATCACAGGCAGATGGCTGCGTTGCTTAATAGCTGGAATGATACTCATATCGAGTGTGTTTCTTGTATAATCTGAAAACGTTCTAATTCCTCTTTCGCAAAGAATTACATTTTTATTCCCGCCGATTAAAATATACTCAGCACTGAAAAGAAACTCTCGCAAAGTGGCAGAAAAATTTCGTTTAAGAAGAACCGGCTGAGATATTTCACCAACTGCTCGAAGTAAATTAACATTGTGCATATTACGCGCACCAATCTGGATTATATCAACAATCCCTTCGAAATATTTTAAGTCGTTGTAGTCGAGAACTTCTGTAATTATTTTTAATCCAGTATCATATTTTAACTGCTCAAGCATTTCGAGTGCCCGCATCCCTAATCCTTGAAATGTATAAGGATTCGTTCTGTACTTGAATGCACCTGCACGAAGAATTTTAACCCCGTTTCTTTTCAACGAGGATGCAACTTTCTTTAATTGTTCTTCCGATTCAACCGCGCAGGGCCCTGCAATTATTGTTAACTCCCTGCCCCCAATCTTAACATCGTTTAAATCGATTATTGTTTCAAGGGCATTTACATTTTTATATACGAGTTTATAATCTTCATTTATTGTTACAACAGACTCGACGTTGGGCAGGGATTTGAAAAGATCAACATTCACATCAAAATTCGGCTGTGTCAAGATTACAGTTTTTTCAATATTTTTTAATATTGAAAACTCCAGCCCAATTCGTTGAACATGTGTTAAAACATTTTCAATTTCAGGTGTAGTTGCGCTGCTTTGCATCACAATTATCATAAAAAGCTCTTTTTAACTCTCTTGGTTGAAACTCTTATATATTTTATATTTGTACAAAATATTGAAATCTTCAAAATTGTTTCACTCCGATTGATGCGAAGATTTTCGTCTCAAAAATAATGCAATTAAAAATATGAATCAAAAAATACTTCGAGTTGGACATAGTCCCGATCCTGACGACGCTTTTATGTTTTACGGTCTAGCGTTCGACTATGTAAAAATAGACAATTATAAAATTGAACACGTTCTGGAAGACATTCAATCACTTAATATTCGTGCAATGAAAGGCGAATTGGAAGTCACAGCGATTTCTGCGCACACTTTTCCTTATGTGGCGGATAAATATTACGTTATGCGAACAGGTTCAAGCATGGGGATTGGCTATGGCCCGCTCATTGTATCAAGAAAATATTTCTCCATTGCGGAACTCAAAGGGAAGAAAGTCGCTCACCCGGGAGAGCTTACTACTGCAACTCTCCTCACTAAAATTTATATCAATGATATTCAATTACACGCTTATCCATTCGATGAAATTTTATCGGCGATTGAAAAAGATGAAGTTGATGCAGGTGTAATAATTCATGAGGGACAAATAACTTATCAGAATCTTGGTTTCAAAAAAATTCTTGATTTTGGAGAATTGTGGAAAGAAGAAACCGGACTTCCGCTCCCCCTCGGACTCGATGTTGTTCGTAAAGATCTCGGTCATGAAACTGCAGTTAAAATTTCAAGCGGATTAAAAACATCTATAGAGTACGGATACAAAAACTTGCAGGACGCTGTAACCTATGCTCTAAAGTTTGGCAGAGGTCTAAGCTTTGAGCTTGGCGAAAAATTTATAAAAATGTACGTAAATGAACTTACAATCGATATGGGAGATGAAGGGAAAAAAGCTTTGGACTTACTTTTCCAGAAAGCTTTTGAGAAAGGATTGATCAAATATAAAATCGATTTTGAGCTTGTCTAAACTTGTAACTACTTACTTTAACATTCGTACAAAACGCCTCATACAATTTAATCTGGTATAGCTCGTTGAATACCAAAAAATTTAACTTACTATCTTATAATAAATAATTGAAGGAGTAATAATGACTCACCTTAAAAAATCTGCTCCATTCCTTGCATTTTTGATTTCACTATTCATTGTTGCTGGCTGTTCATCGAACCAGACAATAATGAAATCCGATTCATCAGAAAGTTATGAATGGGTTAAAGCTGGAAAATTTGACAACGGCAAGATGTGGACATTTGATTTCCCACCAATGAAATACTTCGAAGAGGAATATAATTTTTCTCCATCGAATGAATGGTTCGAGAAAGCGAGACTTTCTGCTCTCAGACTTCCAGGTTGTTCAGCATCTTTCGTTTCTGAAGATGGACTTGTAATGACAAACCATCATTGTATTCGCGGCTCTCTTGATAGAGTAAATAAAGAGGGAGAGAATCTTCCAGATAATGGATTTTATGCCGCCACTTTAGAGGAGGAAAGAAAAGTCCCTAATCTATACATTGATCAGCTTGTACTGATTGAAGATGTAACTGAAAATGTTAAAGCCGCATTCGAAAGCGGAACTACTGACGAAGAGAAAGTCTCAAACAGAAAAAATAAAATATCAGAAATCGAAAAAAGCTTCAACGAGAAAACCGGACTAATTTGTAATGTAATTACCTTCTTCAACGGCGGGAGATATTCTATTTATGGATATAAGAGGTACAAAGATGTCCGGTTGGTTTTCGCTCCGGAGACACAAATCGCTTACTACGGCGGAGATTATGATAACTTCACTTACCCCCGTTATGATGTTGACTGTGCTTTCTACCGTGTATACGACGAAGATGGCAAGCCGTTAAAAACAGAAAATTATTTCAAATGGAACAAAGAAGGTGTTCAAGAAGGTGAAGTAATTTTTGTTATTGGAAATCCGGGAAGAACAAGCCGGTTGAACACAATCGCACAGCTTGAATTTTTCAGAGACTATGCTTATCCATATACTCTTGGACTATTGGGTGATTTAGTAAAAGTTTACACTGACTTCTTAGAAAACAATCCTGATAAAAAACTCGAGTATCAATCACGTTTATTCGGTTTCGCAAATTCACTGAAAGCTTATACAGGATATCTGGGTGGACTAAAAGATCCATACCTAATGGCAAAGAAAAAAGATTTTGAGAAAACTTTTAAAAGTGCTGTCTTTAGCAAGCCAGGTTTGAAAGCTAAATACGGGACAATTTGGAATGATATTGCCAAGATTCAGGCAGAGAAATCAAATATATATTATGAACTTAATTCATATAACTTAAAAGGACCTGGCCGCACAATATACTTCTCTATCGCAGCTGATTTAGTTGAGTATGCACATCAATTGCAGATGCCGGAGGAAAAGCGCGGACCAAAATATAAAGGCGGAGCGCTCGACACTCTCAAGATGAAATTCTATCCTAAATTTGAAGCAGAACTCGAAAATGCAACTTTAGAGTTTCAGCTTGAGCAAATGAAAACTGCATTAGGCAGCAAGAACGACGCATTCAATAAATTGACTGGAGGAAAAACCTCAAAAGCTTCAGCTGCCGATTTATTGAACAAATCAATTCTCTCAAACAAAGAATCAGTTGAAGCCCTCTTGGAAAAATCACCGGAAGAGATTTTAGGTTCAACCGATCCATTTGTTTCATTTGTAGTAAACATTGAAAACAAAGCAAATGAACTCAGAAAATCTTACACTGAACTTCAGGGAAAAGAAGCTGCAAAAGTTCAGCCGCTTGGAAATGCTATGTACGATATTTACGGAAATACTTTCCCGCCGGATGCAACATTCACTTTGCGTATCGCCGATGGCATTGTAAAAAGTTACGAATATAATGGAACTATTGCTCCAGTAGTTACAACTTTTTATGGAATGTACGACAGACATTTTTCGTTCAAAGGAAAATCAGATTGGGAATTACCTGAAAGATGGAAAAATCCGCCAGCAGCCTTTGATCTAAGCACCCCAGTTAATTTCATTTCTACTGCAGATATCATTGGCGGAAATTCCGGAAGTCCGTTGATCAATAAAAATCTTGAAGTCGTCGGTTTAGCATTTGATGGAAACATCGAAAGTCTGCCTGGTAATTTCATTTTCGATGATACGAAAAATCGCACGGTTGCTGTTCACACAGCAGGAATGATTGAAGCGATGGAAGATATCTACAATGCTCAGCGAATTGTCGATGAACTTATCAATGGAAAGATAAAATAGATTATTTTAATAATAAAAAAGAAAACCAAAATTCTTTCCTAACATTGTTGATTTCTTAGTGATACTATGTGCCCTTAGTGTCTTAGTGGTTCAAAACTACCGACAAGTAAGGGCACAAAACTAATGGGGCAAAGTTCCCCTATTTCCCTTCTTACTTTTTAAACTAACTTTTCTTATACTTCAATAAGATTAAAATTTTCTGAAAATAAATGGAGGTTAAAATGAAATACAATTTCATTTCGTTATTGTTGGTTGCTGCAGCTTTTCTTCTCATTTCATCAAACAATTCGAAAGCACAGATTTCACTTCAAGCCGGAATCGGAGGCGGTATGGTCTCTCCACTTTCAGACTACTCCGGAACTACACAAGATTTTTATTCGGGAAAAAATTACGGACTTTCATCAGGTTATATTCTTCATGCAAAAGCGAGATTGGGTTTGCTTGCCTTAAATGCTTTTGCACAGATTGATTACAGTTCACTAAGTAACGATGGAGAATCTGAACCTGGCAAAGGAAAAGTCGAGTTAACCCAAAATATCCTTTCAATCAAAGCTGGACCGGAATTTTCTCTCGGTCTGCCTCTTCTTCCAATTAAGCCGTACTTAAATGCATTTATTTCTTTCAATTCATTCAGTGGGGAAACTAAATTTAATGGCGTTGCGAAAGTCCCAAGCGGAACTCATAAATTAGAACCAGCTTCGAGAATTGGAGCCGGCGGCGGAATCGGTGCGATAATTAACCTCGGACCGATGATGAAACTTGATCTTGGTCTTCAATACAACATGCTGAATTTGTTTGGAAAGACTTGGGAAGATGCAAATCCCATAAAAGATCAAAGATTAGATTCCTATCTTTCTCTTAATGATGAAAAAGACCCTCTGATAAATCTCGGTGGTGATGAGCATTTTATTTCTGCTACAAGAAGTATA
>VGVX01000051.1 GCA_016873845.1 Ignavibacteria bacterium | reverse complement strand
CAATTAATTTTTCATTTGGCGGATATAACGATGTGGCTCAGATTTTTATTACTGGTGGAGGTGAGCTAGATACTTCTTATAAAAGAATTGTGTCTGGCAAAGATATTTATGAATGGACAGATACTTCCTCTGGTTTTGGAATGATGACATTGCACAATTTGATCAAATTACAAAAACAGACTCTTGCTGGGATCTGGATGCCTCTTGTACTGCTTTCAAAAGGTGAAGGAGCTGAATATGTTACGCAGCCAAAGCGGAGTACGGTTTTTCAAATTGATTCGGCAACCTCCGTATCAATCTCGATTGAAATAAAAGCAAAGAACGAAGGTTTTGAAGATGTAACGACTCCTGCAGGAAAATTCAAAGCGTACAAAGTTAAAACGACTTTCAAAGTCGATATTCCTTTCGAAACAATTAACCTGAACATTTATACTTGGATCAGTGATGACTTAGATTATATAGTAAAACAGGAACAGAAGTCTGTTACTTCAAAAGTTTTTGGAATTACTCTGCCAGGATTTGTTCAAGAGCTTCAATCAACTGGAATGTAAGCAGAGAAATTAATTTTGCTATTAATTGACATCATTCCAAATAAATGCGATTTCTGTGGAGTATGTGTCGGAGTTTGTCCCGAAGATGCAATTGAACTGAAAGAAGCAGAAATAAAAATAATCGAACCGCTCTGCACAAATTGCGCAAAGTGCGTTTGGTGCTGTCCGATTGAAGTATTGGTTTTTAGAAAAGATAAAATCCAAGAATTGAAAAAAGAAGTTTTGAATAATTCTATTTAATTAATTGTTAAAAGAATACGACATAGTTGTAGTTGGTGCTGGTCCTGCAGGAACAACCGCTGCGAGATTTGCCGCTGAACTAGGTGTTTCAGTGCTTGTTCTCGAAAAAGATCGTGATGTAGGTTATCCGGTCCGCTGCGGTGAAGCGGCAAGCAAAGACGGAATAGAGCAATTCATTGAACCTGATCCGAAATGGATTGCATCAACAATCTCAAGTTTTATTTTAGTCGCACCCGATGGAACTGAAGTAAAGCTTAATTTCGATCGACGCGGCTTTGTACTTGAGCGAAGAATTTTTGATTACGAACTGGCAAAAATCGCATCACATTCAGGCGCTGAAATTGTTACTAAAGCGTATGTATATGACTTACTCCGTAATGGGAATGAAATTTGCGGTGTAAAGATCGAACATGAGGGTGAAAAAAAAGAAATAATATCCAAAATTATAATTGCCGCAGATGGAGTTGAATCGCGTGTCGGGCGTTTTGCAGGAATTAATACAACAACTCACTATTCAGATATGGAATGCTGCGTTCAATACACTGTATCGAATATCAATCTTGAAAACTCTTCATGTTATTTTCACTTCGGCTCAAAATATTCTCCCGGTGGATATTTGTGGCTATTTCCGAAAGGAAATAATTCTGCAAATATCGGCTTAGGCATTGGTGGGGACAAAGCAAAAAAGCGAAGTCCAATTTCCTTCATGAATGAATTTATCGATTCCAAATATCCAAACATATCAAAACTTACAGTTGTGTCAGGCGGAGTTCCTTGTTCGCTGACATTAAAAGAAATTGTAATGCAAAACGTAATGCTCTGCGGCGACGCGGCTCACCAAGTTAATCCACTTTCTGGCGGAGGAATTGTAAGCGGAATGGTTGGTGGAAGCATTTGCGGAAGGATTGCTGCCGAATCAATAAAGAAAAAAGATTTTTCTCATTTAAAAAAATATCCAAAAGAATGGCATCAACGAGTTGGCAAAAAGCACGAAATGTACTACAGAGTGAAAAATGGAATTTACAAGTTCACGGATGAAAAGCTCAACAGCATCGCTCACTCTGCAATAAAAATTCCAGAAGAGAAAAGAACACTTGGTGCAGTATTTAAGATCGCACTTTTCGATAAACCAAGTCTAATGATAGATATTGCGAAACTGTTTGTGATATAAGAAACAACCTCCCTCTCTTGACAACACACTGTTTTTATCTTAACATTGCACCAGCGGGATAAATGCTATGCGCAGCTGTTTTACATACAGTTCTTTTACTGGGCTTAACAGAAAGAATAATAATTCACCCGTTTATCTCAACCAAATATTTTCTCCCTTCTTCTTACTCAATACTAAGTACTCAGTACTAAATACTATTGGGGGGGGGCAAAATGCTGATTTACTTGCTGCTATGCCAACCACTTTTCCACTGCTTAACGAAGAACTTAAAGCCCTTAGTTACTTACCGCAAACAGATATTTTATGAACTGAAGTTTTATGCGACTGGGTTTTCATGAAGAAATCCGACTTAAATAGAACTTTATTTCTTTTCCTTTAATAAACAGGATGAAAATGAAAAAAATATTTTATTGGCTGATTGCTCTATCTGTTGTTCAAAATGTTCACTCTCAGTCTGTTGAAGGGTTAATTGAAAAATACCGTGATAGAGGATATGTAATAACTAAAGTTGAAAAAGACATTTATAAAATTGAAAATAAATGGGGTGATGTATTAAACTATGTTGAACTAACAACATCAAACGAGGCTAATCTAAAATTATTCGACGATCCAAAGTTAAATTACCCTGATCCGCAGTATATCTACCCATACGAGTTGGATACAACAATTTACGGGCAAAAATATAAGCTTTGGAAGGAAATTGATGTTTCAACGTATTTGCCATCAGACCCTATAGTTATTGCGGATGCGAATAATAATGGTTTGCCGGAAATTTATGGAGTACTGTACGGATTGGATACACTTGATCTGCATAGTGTTATATATGAAATGGATTCATTAAAGAACTTTCCGCTAAAGTATATTTATAAACCTGAGCCATGGTTCGTACAACATCCAGTGACAATAGGAGACATAAATGGAGATGGGATAAAAGATTTAGGCGTTAGAGCGGGTCCATATACAATACATCATTTAAGATTTTATACAGGAAATAGTATCAATTCTCTGCCAACGAATTTTATGTTCATTTCAAATTATTTAAATGGATTAGTAACTAATTGCAAAATTTTAGATTTGGATAAAAACGGTAGAACAAATTTAATCTGTCGTTCAGAGACTTATATGAGAATTTATATACTCGAATATAATCCGCTTACTAACAATTATGATTCTGTATTTTCAATGCGGAGTCCATTAGATCGACAACTTAGAACTTTTACAGTTGGTGATTTCGATCAGGATGGAAAAGGTGATATTTTTTTCGGAAGCGGTACAAAACTATTTATGCTTGAAAATGTTTTTGGACGAGAATACCAAATTGTATGGGAGACTACACTCCCCTATTCGAATCTTGCTTATTTTATGGTAACAAACGATTTTAATAAGAACGGCAAACCGGAATTTTGGGTGGGTTCTCAATTTCTTCCCACATATACTTATCCTTTTCTAGTTCTTTGGTGTTTTGAATCTAACGGAGATAACAGTTATGAACTAATTCATCAGATTTATCTTATTGATGCAGAATCCTGGATTACAGGTTATGCCCTACCTTCGGATATAGATAACGACGGAGAGGAGGAACTAGTAATTTGCGTAGCCGAAAATTTTGTAATTATCTTAAAACCCAAGCGAGTTGAAGGCAAATATATCTTTGAACCGTTTTATATCAATTTTTCAAAAAGGTTTAACTATTTTTCTGTCAATACTTATGACTTCGACAATGACGGTAAGCTGGAACTAACTATATCGGGAGACAGGTGGCGAACTTCTCCATCTCAAGCATGGACTGCCACGCGGATTTATAAAGAAAATTTTCTATCAAGCGTTAAAAATGATAAAAATACTAAACTGGAAAATTTTAGAATAAGTCACAGCTATCCAAATCCATTTAACAGTAAAACACAGTTTAAACTTCTTGTTCCAAATAACCTTAAATCCAATCACTTTGATATTAGAATATTTAATCTCTTAGGAAAAGAAATAAAAGTCTTATTAAATCAGGAATTGTATTCGGGCGGTCATTTTATAGAATGGGATGGTAAAAACAATGATGGATATGAACTTGCTAGCGGAATGTATTTCATACAGGTCAAAAACCTGCAAACTATTCAAACAATCAAAACAATTTTAATTAAATAGAAGGAATTAAAAATGAAACATTTATTGACAACATTGATGTTTATTTTTTCTTTTGAATTATATGGACAAAGTGAGGGTTGGAATAGTGTGGTTACGACTGGATTAGATTTAACGAATTTCGATAAAGCAGAAGTTTATACAAATAAGGATGGAAATCATATAGTTGTTTCCAATAATTCAACTGTAAAATATTATCGATATAACTCGAGCGGTTCTTATATCAGCGAAACAGAATATACGTTTGAAAGTTCCGGAGGCGGAAAATGGGCTAATATTACTGGAAGAGGAGATGTGGTTTGTGTGGTCTATAGAAAAGACAATTATATAAAGTATTATAAATCAACAAATTCGGGAGGTAGTTGGAGCCTTTCTTCTTCATACGACATTTCTACATCTACCTGCGAAGGACTTGATGCGTTTTACGATAGCGATTTTGATTATCTGCATGTAGCAGATTCAAGATATAATAATGGTAGGTACAGAGTATATTATTCCCGATTTCAAGATACCACACCTGTTGATGAAGGAGATGTATCTGATTGTGATAATACAGACGCAAAATATCCTTCAATTCGAGCAACTTATTACAACGATGCTAGAAGAGCGCATATTACCTGGCAGTTAAGCACTAATGTAACCCGCACACGGGATAAATTCTATTACCCTGGTGGCGGAGGTATCTGGTCGGTTTGTGAAACTATTTCAAGTTACACTGCAGGTTCAATGATTTATTCTACCAGTGATGACAGTCTGTATATATTTTATATATACGATGATGGCGAACTTGTTCGTATTAGGCAGAAAAAGAAAATAGCTGACGCTACTTCATATGGGACGAACTATCTCACTGTTGCTGAAAATGTTGACAATGTATTATGCACTGTCAGTCGTACTGTAAATAATAAATTAAATATTATTTATTCTGCCTCTGGATTAAAACATAGAACTTATGACGGTGCATGGAGCTCAGTGGTTTCTGTAGCAAGCGGAAGCAATTTTAATTCTCTTAGCAGTTCTTCTGTTTCAAATGATATTTATTTGATCTGGAAAGATAATGGTTCTTCCTACATGCGGTATTGCCAATACGACGCCAATCCATTAGTTCCGCAAAATTTCTCAATTACTGTCGATGGGGCTGGACATCCAAAATTAACCTGGACAAAAAATTCAGAACCAGATGTAGTCAGAGCGGACAATAACACTGCCTATAAAATTGATAGACGCATTGATTCTTTGGGGACGGGAAATTTTGGTCCTTGGTATTATTTCGCATCGCGGGATTATTCCAAATCTGATTTTACAGATGAATCAATAGGTTCGGCAGGTTATGGTCCTTGTAAAGTTGAATATAGAATCAGAGCAAGGGATTATACAAGTCATCATTCAGAATATTCATCAACAGTTAGTATCAGCTATGGTACAGGTGAGAATAAAATCGCTGTAGGGAGAATTTATCCAGCTCAATTTACCCTTGAACAAAATTATCCTAATCCATTTAATCCATCAACAAAAATTAGGTTCAGTATTCCAGTAAATCAATTTAATGCCGTACTTACAACACTAAAAGTCTATGATTTGCTTGGAAACATTATTGGAACTATAGTAAATGAACATAAAGAACCTGGCGAATATGAAATTGACTTCAATGCCGAAGATTTTGAATTGCAGTCCGGTATATATTTTTATGAGTTAAGGGCTGGGAATTTTTATTCTGTCAGGAAGTTTTTGTTGATTAAATAATTTTGTTAAACTGAGATGCAAGCTGATCATTATTCAGCTTGCATCTCACTTATCTGTTAGGTGCAAAAAGTATGTATAAAATATTAAACTTAATAATAATTATTTTTCTTTTACCCACATCACTTGTGGCACAATCTTTAGAATGGCGTACTTATAATAAAAATAAAACTGGGATTACCAACTCAAAAATTCTATCGATTGCGATAGACAAGAAAAAAGTAAAATGGTTTTTAATGGGAAATGGTGATGTTGTAACATACGACAATTTTAATTGGACAAATATCGAAATCCAAATTCCAGGAATACCAAAGTCTACGATTAAAAAACTTCTGATAGATAAAAACGATAACAAATGGTTTTTGACCAACGGCTATGGGCTAGCAAAATACGATGGAATCGAATGGACTATCTATAACACCGCGAATTCAGGTATTATGGAAAACATAATAAATGCTGTTGCATTTGATTCTATTGGAAATATATGGATCGGTACTGAGGAAAAAGGATTAATTAAATTTGATGGCACAAACTGGACAAGATATTGGACGGGGAATTCTGGACTTCCAGAAATAAAAGTAACCGCAATTACTATTGATAGATTTAATAAGAAGTACATCGGAACTGGGTGGAACGGCGGATTAGCAATATTTAATGATACAAGCTGGATAACATTTAACAGAACTTCCTCACGTATTCCTGAAACAATATTAGACATTTATATTGATAGACATGATAATATTTGGATTGGTGGATATCTTGGAATTGCTATTTTTAACGGAAGCAGATGGATTCATTATTTTAAGAATGATTCACATAGATTTACAACAATTACTGAAGACAGTGCTGGTCGAATTTGGATAGGTTTTCATGGAGACGCTCTATTTCCGTCTCATAGATTTGTAATAATTTTCAATGACACCACCAATTATCTCCAACTTGACGAAATGAACTCTGGATTACCTTATTCATGGATCAATATAATACTATCTGACGGCTCAGATGTTTTTCTGGGGACTAATGATAATAGAGTTGTTAAATACGATTGCGCTGATTGGTTTATTTTCGATAACAACAACACCGGCATCCAAAACGATTATGTTAAAGCTGTTGCATACGATAAATCCGGTAACATCTTAATCGGAACTTACGGAAGCGGAATTGTATTTCATAAATCAGATAAAAACACAACAAGCTGGCGGGGTGAAATTCCCGGAACTTACATACAAACTCTTAAAACAGACTCTGCTAACAAAATCTGGGTCGGAACGCAGTTCAACGGATTGCTTCACTTTAATGGTGCCAAATGGGATACTTTCAATACTTCGAACTCACCCATCCCAAGCAATAACGTACTTTGCGTTAACATCGATTCATACGGGAACAAATGGATAGGAACCGATAATGGTGTAGCTAAATTTAACGGAATCAATTGGACTATTTACAATAGATATAATTCTGGTCTTCCGGGCAGATACATCAGCTCAATTCTGATAGATAAATTCAACTATAAATGGATTGGAACGGAGAATGGCTTGGTTATAACCGATGAAGCAAGCTGGGGTGTTTACAATACATCGACTTCCGGTTTACCGGAAAACTGGATAATCTCATTGGCAATAGACAGTCTAAATAATAAATGGATTGGCACTTGGCGTTATGGATTGGTAAAATACGATGGGACTAATTGGACTGTTTACAACACATCGAACTCCGGGCTCCCAAGCAATTGGATAAGAGTAATAAAAGTCGATACAATTGGAAACTTATGGATTGGAACAGAGAATGCAGGTTTGGTAAAATACGATGGAACGAACTGGCAGGTGTTCAATGTATCTAACTCCGAGCTTCCGAGCAACTCCATAACATCAATTGAGATTGACGGAGCGAATCATAAAATTATCGGGACAAATGCCGGATTATCTATTTACCGTGAAGGTGGAGTGATACTTGACGTTAAGGATTATCAACCCGCAAACGTTCCAGAGAGATTCTCTCTATCGCAGAATTATCCTAATCCATTCAATGGAGTAACTAGCATTGAGTATTCAGTATTGAGAAGAGAACATGTATCTTTGAAAGTCTATGACGTGCTCGGGAGAGAAATTGCAACGCTTGTTGATGAAATTAATGACCCAGGAATTTATAATTCTCAATTATCAATTCTCAATTCTCAATTATCCACTGGGATCTATTTCTATCAGCTCAAAGCCGGTAATTACACTGAGACTAAGAAAATGGTTGTAGTGAAGTGAAAAATAGTTAATCCTTTAAAACATTTGCAGCATGCCTGAGATTTAACTGCATCTCATCCTTGCATCTTATAATTAATTTGTTAACTTGAAACAAAAAAATGAGGGCCCTTATGGTAAAAATACCGACAACTGTCGTGCTTTTTTTTATTATTCTTGCTCTAAGCAGTTGTTCTAAAAAAGAGCATCAAACTCAAACTGATCAAGGTGAAGTAAAATCTCCGACAACAATACAAGACAATCGTTCACTTGTGCAGGTAAAAATCCTCAGCATTTATAAAAAGAACGATGAGGATTATTCACTTAAGCTGCGTCTTATAACTTGCGAGGATATTGGTTCGCTGCCGAGTATGGCTGCTGCCGGAGATGAAATCATGGTTTCCCCAAATTTCTATTTGGATGAAAGAGGAAAAATAAATTCTGCAGATCAAAGAAACCAAAAGTTGAAATCGCTATCGAACAAACGCGAAGGAGATACTGTTAATTTAATCCTAAAACTAACACTAAAAATGGGTTGGTTGATAATGGACATGCAACAATAAAATTAGGAGAAAAAAAATGAAAAAGTTCCTGCCTCATTTATCACTTCTTTTTCTAACTGCAATTACAAGTTTATCCCTGATCTTTCAGACCTCGAGTGAAAATTCAAAAAATGAATTTACAATTAAAGACATGCTCGCTCATAAAATAAAATCTAAAAAAGAAAATAAAGCCGCTTACGACAAACCAATGGAAGCTATGAAATTTTATTATGATCAGCGGGCTTTTCCAATCGGTTATATTCCGGATAATTGGCGAAGTGGTGCATTAGAGCATATTAAGAAATTCAATTCCCCCTCTTTGAGTACTAAAGCTGCTGCATTATCTTGGACGCAAGTCGGACCAAATAATATAGGAGGAAGACTTCGTTCAATTCTAATTAATCCATCGAATACAAATATTATGTACGTTGGTGCAGTAAGTGGAGGCGTCTGGAAAACTACGAATGGCGGAACGAGCTGGTCGGCATTAAAAGATGACATGGAAAATCTCGCTGTTTGTGCTCTCGCAATGGATCCGGCGAATTCGAATATAATCTATGCCGGTACCGGAGAAGGATATTTCAATGCCGATGCAATCCGGGGCGAAGGAATTTTTAAAACTACCGATGGCGGTACAGCGTGGACTCAATTATCATCAACAAAGAACAGCAGTTTCTACTATGTTAACGATTTACAGTTTGATGCAACAACTGGCAGACTCTATGCTGCTACTCGAACTGGACTTTACTACACTGTTAATGGCGGAACGAATTGGAACCTTGTAAGCGGCGGATTAAGCGGTGCATCTGCACACTGTATTGATATTGAAATTTCAAATACTTCTCCGACAACTATCTTCGCAAGTTATGGACAGTTCAATCAATCAGCGATTTATAAAAGCAATGATGGGGGAAGTTCATTCAGTGCAATTCATTCAGTAACCGGAACTGGAAGAATAGAATTAGCTACATCTCCATCAAATAACCAAATCGTATATGCTGCTTTTTTAAACTTAAGCACGAGCGGTGTTTCACATTTCCAGAAATCAACTGATGGTGGAAATACTTTTTCAGCTGTGACAGTCCCCGGTCCATCGCTGACTGCCAATAATTATACCGGCTCACAAGCTTGGTATAATAACATTGTATCTGTTCATCCAACCGATCCAAACATAGTTTTCGCTGGTGGAGTGGATATGTTTAAAACTACAAATGGCGGTACATCATGGTCGCAAATTACAAATTGGTATACTCATCCTTCCTATGCCTATGTACATGCAGATCATCATGCGATTGTTTTCCATCCATCTAACGCAAATACAATGTTCGTTGGAACTGACGGAGGAATTTATAAATCCGTAAATAGCGGAACGGCTTGGACTGCACTAAACAACGGACTTGAAGTAACTCAATTTTACTATGGTGCGGTCCATCCGACCTCAGATGTTTTTTACGGCGGGACGCAAGATAATGGCACGCTTAAAACAAGTTCAGGACTAACTTGGACAGAAATCCTAAGTGGTGACGGCGGTGCAACTGAAGTTGATTTCAATACTCCTTCGACACTTTACGCTGAATACGTATATCTTGCATTTTTCAAATCAACAAACAATGGCAGTTCATGGACAAAGAAGATGAGCGGAATTCCTGTCGGATCAGGATATTGGGATGGAACGACCGAGCGCTGCCAATTCATCGCTCCGTTTATTATGGATCCTAATAACTCACAATCTTTAATTGCTGGAACTTACAAGCTTTATAAAACAACAGATGGCGCAAATAATTGGTCTGCCATTAGCAGCGATTTGACCGGCGATGGTTCTGGTTCTTCTGGCGCAACGATTTCTGCTATTGCAATCGCTAAAGGAAATTCAAATGTAATTTATGCCGGATGCAGCAACGGCAGAGTTCAGGTTACAACTAATAATGGCGGTTCCTGGTCAGTCGTCTCAAGCAGTTTACCAACTTTGTATGTAACAGATATCGAAATCTCTTCAACCAATCCTGGGGCTGCTTATCTAACTTATTCGGGTTACACTTCATCAAGCAAAATTTATAAAACGTCCAACTACGGATCGACGTGGACAAATATTTCTTCCGGTCTGCCGAATTTGCCTGTAAATTGTGTTGCTTTAAATCCAGATAATGCAAGCCAGATAATCGTCGGAACAGACCTTGGAATTTTTTCATCAATCAACGATGGCGGCACTTGGGTAACTGATAACGGCGGTTTAGCTAATGTCAGCATTGCAGATCTCGATTATCGGTCAAGCGACAAATATTTGTTCGCAGCAACTCATGGAAGAAGCATGTTCAAAGCTCCACTCTCAGGCGGGACTACTCCAACCGAAGTAACTTTGAATTATGACGATGGAATTCCATCAAGCGGTTATTATTGGAATACACCTGGTGCAGGTTCTGCAAACCGAATGACTCCAACTATCACACCTGCTAAAGTAACTCAAATGAGTATTTACTTTACTGGGATAAATGCCGGTACAGGTTCGTACCAGCCATTTATAAAAGGGAAATCAGGTTCGGCGCCTGGATCGAATCTTACGACGCTCTCAACTCGAGTTGCTGTTCCTCCCGGTTGGGATGAAATAAATCTCTCTTCTTACAATATAAATGTGAGTGACGATTTCTTTGTTGGACTTTTTTATGATGGAACAAACAAGCCGATGTATGGCTTCGATCCGATTGATAACGGCAGGGCTTGGGATTTCGATGGCGTGTCTTGGTCATCCTGGAATGAGACATATTTCATGCGTGCAAAAATTCAAACGCTTACATCTGTGGTTGATATAGAAACGAGAGTCCCGAAACACTTTGATCTTTCACAGAATTATCCAAATCCATTTAACCCCGTTACGAGAATAAAATACAGCTTGCCGAATGAACAATTGGTTTCTGTAATTATTTATGATTTAAATGGAAGTGAAGTTGCAAAGCTGGTGGATAATCATCAAGCTCCTGGAACATATACTATCGAATGGAATGGAAAAGATAATTCCGGAAGACAAGTTTCATCCGGTGTTTACTTATATAAGATAGAAGCCGGAAATTTTTCTGAGCTGAAGAAGATGATACTGCTGAAGTAATTTTGTATAGATAAAATATAGATTCCATCCCGACAAGTCGGGATGGAATCTTTTTAATATCCATTTAAATCACAAGTCCAGTTAGTGGACACTCGAAAAACAACTACATTCAATGGTTCTCGAGTACGATTTCGAAGAAATCGTGTATCGAGAGAACTAAATTAAGATGCCATCCGTCAGCTGACGTATGGCATCTTTTTTTTATTGAGTGGAATCTTTCAATTCGTCAGTGAGATTGAATAGTTTTTGTACTTGACTTTATTTGCCGAATGTATTACAATTACTTGTAGTAGAGATTAATAAAAACTGCTGCTGAGATTTACAGAGCCAAATCTTGAATCGAAAAAAATACTGCTCTTGGTTGACAATAAATATTTTAACAATTTATTTTGGGAGGCGGTATTAAACACTTTTTAATTGCAATTCTAATTTTTTCTTTGTACAAGATTTCTTTCTCACAAGAGCTAGTTACCGAAGGAGCTCTTTTTGTTGGAACTTTTGGAGTAGGCGTAAATGAGCAGATAACTTATACAATAACGAGTCAAAAGACCACCTGGGAAAAACAGAGTACAAGCTATTTCCCAATAACCAGTAATTCTAATTTAATATCTAGTAGTTTAATTACGACAGGTATTAGCGATACAAGTGATCCTTCTAAGTGGGATTGTTGGTTTTCACATTCAATACCACCAGGTGAAAACACACCGGAAATAGCATTTGGACTCTATAAGGTGACCACTAGTAAAAGTCCGTATAGTAAAAGTCCGTATGTGTATTTTTATTATGATACTCGTGATAATCATTATGGAGATCAAAATCCAGATGTTTTTATAAAATTTGTATTTGGGACACCAAATAGGTTGTTTTATAGTCCTAACGCATCCGATTGGACAGAATATTCATCAGGGGATACACTAAACGTGTGGGAAATTAAGAACTATAATAATTCCCCTCTGACAATTTATTTCGAACCTCCCTCTCCATATAACTTAGAGATATCTTTCGAACCCGGAACACAGCATCCAATACTTACATGGTCATCAGATGAATTTAACACGGGCTTTCCAATTAAAAGAAAATCAGGGGATGGTGATTGGGTAGATAGATGCACCTCGCTTACAAATACTTTTATTGATAATGAGATAACTTGGCCAGGGGGTAATCAAACACAACAAATAAGTTATAAAGTACGTGGATTGAACGGTACAATTTTATCTGCAGCGTATTCAAATATTGAATCTATTTTGATCGATCCAGAATTACAGAAAAAAGCTGTCGGAGGTTCACCAGTAGTTTTTACTTTAAATCAAAATTATCCCAATCCATTTGGCGAAGCCACCCATTCGGGTAATCCAACAACATTCATCAGTTACTATTTGCCTATAGAAGGCTTTGTGACAATAAATCTATATGATTTTTTGGGAAGAAAGATAAAAACTTTAGTGAATGAGTTCAAATTACAAGGTAAATATCAAATTGAATTTGAAGCAAGTAATCTAACAAGTGGAGTTTACTTTTATAAAATTAATGTTGGTGATTTTTATGATATTAAAAAGATGATAGTTATTAGGTAAATAGAGAAAATATCTATTTACTTCTTTATTTAAGTTTATACTAAATACAAAAGGAGATATACAATGAAATTAAAAGTTATAATTTTGTTGCTATTATTTTTAACAAACATAAATCTCGCGCAAACAAATCAATGGTTGTTTATTAATAGAGTTAATTCGGATTTAGAATTTGACATAGTTAACTCAATAGAAATTGATAACTATGACAATTTTTGGATCGGTTACTCTTTATATGGTTTTCACTCTGGTTTACTTAAATATGATGGAATAAACTGGACTCACTGGAACATCTCTGTAAGAGACACACTCCCATGGCAATTTACTGCGGTAAAAGTGGATAGTTCAAATTGTAATTGGATAGACCATGGCTACCGATTTTATAAATTTGATGGAATTAATTGGAATGTATATAAGTATGAAGGAATTGGAGCTATGGGATATACAAAATTCCCACAAATGGAAATTGATAATAACGGTAATAAATGGTCGTTCTCCCCAACACGTTATGGCTTGATAAAGTTTGATAATTCTAATTTTACACTTTTTAGTCCAATCAATTCACCTATGCCAACTGGATATGGGGGACAAGTGAAGAAGGAGGGGGATTCATTATGGATTTGTTCTTATAAAGGGCTCGTACTTTTATATAATGATACTTGGAAAATATTCGATACGACTAATACCACGATGCCATCACAAAGATTTTTTTCTTTCGCAAAAGATCTGAACGGAGTTAGATGGTTAGGCACTGCAGATCAAGGATTACTGAAATGGGTAAACGACAGTACATTTATTTCATACAATACTTCTAACTCCCCAATGCCAAATAATTTTATAAATGTTATTACTGTGGACAAAGATAATAACTTATGGATTGGAACGGATCGTGGTTTAGTTAAATTTGATGGAACTACTTTCACGACATTTCCGGATGTTACTAACCCTTGGAGCATAATATCAATGAAGATTGATAGATTTAATAATAAGTGGATAGGGACGTTTTCACATGGTCTTGCTATATATAATGAAAATGGAGTTACTGGAGTTACATCAGTTGACGATGAATCGTTCTCAATTCACTCATATTCTCTGTATCAAAACTATCCGAATCCGTTTAATCCATCTACTGTTATAAGCTATGAATTACAAAAGCCGAGCTTTGTAACTCTAAAAGTTTATGATGTTCTAGGAAGAGAAGTTCAAACCTTAGTGAATGAGTTTAAACAAGCAGGAAAACATTTAGTTAAATTTTCTGCTGCAAATAACCTATCAAGTGGAGTGTATTTTTATAAACTGACAGCCGGAAAATTTTCCGAGCTGAAGAAGATGATACTGCTGAAATAATTTTTCATTAGAAAAGATGCCATCTCAACAAACCGGGATGGCATCTTTCTGCAGCCCTCTAAATCACAAACAGCCAAACTATCTTTGCAAGGATTGCAATATCTTTCGTGCGGAATTTTCTTCCCGTTGACAGCATATGATTCACAACGAGATAGAAATCGCTCCCAATCTTTGGCTGCCAGTTGAAACGGTAATTGATGTTAATCTCATTTTCTTCATTATTCCACTGAGCAAAAATAGAAGAATAGATCATCGTTGTGAAATCGTAACGGATTCTAGTTCCGAACTCATTAGTTGTGAAAATTCCTTCACGCAGCTTAATCGTATTTGTTTCATAATCAGCCGAGATGGATAAATGCTTGCTCAAAATTGAGGAAACATTCAGTGAAAAAGACTTTTTCTTTCCGGTTAAATAATCTCCGAAACTGTATTCAACTCCGCCGTAGATTTTTCTGCTTCGAGAAGTTTCCAGGTCAACTTCATAGCTCGTGTACCAGTATTTCCCGATTGGGATCACGGTTGTATCGAAGATATTGAAATCGCTCTCTAAAAAATCAAATCTTCTATTGATTTTAAATTCAAGATTATCATCTGCATTAGTTGACAAACCGATGGGTACAAAGCTTGCTCTAATAATCGAAAGCTCGCCCTTATCATTCCAATAAATATCCGACTCAATCGGCTCGAAGTTCAATCGTTTAACTTCATTCCAATTAATTCTTGGAGAGACTTTCAAATTGAAAACAAGAGATTGGAAGCCTGTTCTGTACATAAATCCGATTCCAGGATTAAAATCTTTTTGTGCATATCTATGGCTGGTAAAAAAATTGATCAAATCATTTGGATAATTTATGAAGAACTTGCTCCCCCAGGAATTTTTTCCCCCATCAGTATCCTCTGACTTCATTACTCCACCACCGATTGCCATAGTCTGATCGCCGAATATTTCACTAAAAGTAAAATTAAAATCCCCAGCATAAACACGATTGAATTTATTTTTCGAAATCTTATTAGTGAAAATAAATCCGGCATAAGATTGATCGAATAGATCGTATTTCATTCTAACCACACCATAATTGGTTGTAGGTTCAGCGCCACGTTTTTCGGTTTGGATGTTCATTACACCAAGCTCGACCTTCTGGATTCTGCCAACAAGTCTTGCTCCTGCAATAATCGGGATTTGCGCTTCATCACTAATTCCGATCCGCCTGCTGTAAAATAAATTATTGCCCGCTCCAAAAGTGTAATCGAAAACGTTCGCGTTTTCTAAAAAGAATTCCCGCTTCTCAGGAAAAAATAGCGGAAACTGAGTGAGATTGATCCTTGCTCTGTCAGATTCGACTTGAGCAAAATCCGTGTTGAAAGTCAAATCGAGGGAGAAGTTCTGTGTAATTCCATACTTGATATCCAAACCGGGCTCAAAATTTTTTTTCTTTACCGATTCACCTTGTTGAAACCCTCCTGTTAAAAATGGCTTAATGTAAATTGGATCCCCCCTTTTAATTTTTTTTATTCCTACTAGATCACCAGCAAAAGCAATTCGAAATAATCCAAGATTTTTCCCTGCTGCAGACCAAATCGCTTGTTCATTCAATCTTCTGATCTGTCTAAGTAAATTAAATCCCCAAGTTTGTTCGTCTTTATCGTGAAATTTAAAAGTTGAAAATGGAAAAACTAATTCGGTGCTCCAGCCGCTGTCGACAATTGCCGAACTCACGTCCCATATTCCATGCCATTCTTCATTGAAGCTGCGATAATCAAACCCATAAAGAATAGCATCGTCTCTCATTCCGAGCGGGTTTGTACCAAACCAATAAGCATTCCGGTCGTCGTTAAAAGTATCGAATATCATCATGATGTTATCATCGCCGCGCAGATTTCCGTCGCGCTTCAATTCGCGTGCAACTATTTTATCCGGCTCAGGATCGTAGCACATAATTCCGAGGTAGAGGTTTTCTTTATCGTAAAGAATTCTTATCTCAGTTTTGAATGTGGGATTTTCGCCTGCTTTTGGTTCCTGCTGTAAAAATTCTGAATTCGGTACAGCTAAACTCCAGACGGAATCGTTTAGCATGCCATCAATTGAAGGCGGAGTAAAAATTTCAACTGCAGTGACTATTTTCTGACCAAATCCTTCTGTTAGGAAAAAAGTCATTAGAAAAATAAATAATAAAGCGAGTGACTTCGATATGTTCGGCATAGTGAGGGCAAAAATACTAAAAATAATCTCGCTTACGAAGTATTGATCTCATATTCGATTTAGAAAAACTATTCAATGATTATCTATTTCCTGGCTGTCTAAAAATTAATTTTTTCTCATTAGTCATTCCCACGAAACCTGTCCTCACGCAAGTGGTGAGTGGGAATCCATAATATTTTCGTTGGTTTTAGATTCCCGTCAAAAGGATGCTGAGCATTTACACGGGAATGATAAATTGAAGTACATTTTAGTCAACCACACTCGAAAACCTAAAAAAAATTTCACGGTTCTCGAGTACGATTTCGAGGAAATCGTGTATCGGGAGAACCTCTTGTGCCAACCTCATTTATTTGCTTCATGAAAATTCTTTGAGGTTATCAAATTATTATTTCAGATTTAGGGGATCGATTTGGATGTAGAGAAAAGAATCATCACTCAAAAACTTTTCAATAATTCAAAAAATCGACTTAACTTTGTCACACTTTGTAATAATCTAATTAAGGATATGTAATGCACAGATTTTATATGATCTTGTTTTGTTCGTTGATAACTTTTTCTTCTGTCACGGCTCAGCTGTTTCAGTTCATTGCAATGTCCGACAGCCGCGGCAGCAACAACGGAGTGAACGAAGCGGTGTTATCGACTATCGTGAATCATATTGTTGAGAATCAAAAAGATGTTAAGTTTATCGTGTTTGCAGGAGATATGGTCGCCGGAAATAGATTCGATCCGAATTTAACTTACATGCAGCTTCAATTCTGGAAAAAAGTTATGTCTCCTATCTATAATAATCCGAACATGGTTTGGCCTAAAGTTTGGCTGACAGTCGGCAATCACGAAGTTCAGCACCGCGACGATGAAGATAATTTCAGGAAACTCTTTCCCGATGTTTTCATGAACGGACCGGATGATGAAAAAGGTTTGACATATTCATTCGACTACGAAAACTCACATTTTGTTTTTATGACCAGCGACCGGTGGCATTACGGCGATTTAGCTGATACAACCGACGACAAACCTGACAGACATTACATCAAGCATCTCGACTGGCTTGAGAACGATCTATCAAATGCAAAATCACGAGGCATTAAACAAATTTTTGTTATAAGTCACGAGCCTGCTTTTCCAATTGGTGGACATTTGAGAGATGGACTCCCAAACTTAGGCAGAAACTTTTCTCCCCCGTTAGATTCAACACGCAAATGGTATCTCGATAGAAGAAACAAGTTTTGGAGTTTATTAAATGAATATAAAGTAACAGCATTTATCAATGGACACGAGCATATGTATGGCAGGCAATCTGTTGATGGAGTTTTTCAAATAACAACCGGTAGTAGCGGTGCACCTTTATACGAATTCAATCCAAAGTATGGTGATAATCCTGAGCAGAAAAGATATGGTCAAGAGATGACATACATTGAAGCAATTCCTTATTATGAAACGCTAAATTATTACCATGGCCCAAACGAAAACTCACAAGCATCAAGAGATTTTGTCGGACATAAAGCTTTCAATTATGTCCTGTTCAAAGTTTTTGATGATCGAGTTGAAGCAACCACTTATGGTTCATTTCCCAAAGAAGGTTCAATTACTGTCATGGGAACTGAGATACAAATAATTGACCGATTCGTAATTCAAAAACGGAGTGAATAAAAAAATAACTGCATTTATGCAGAATTGACATTATGTCATGTTGAGTCCGCCTCGGCGGACGAAACATCTAAAAATCTTGAAAATTCAATTAATCAGATTCTTCATCCGTCAGTTGACGGATTCAGAATGACTGTTCTGTATAACTCAAAAAATAACTTAATTAAATTATGCTTCTTCAAAGACTGAAATTTTTAGATCGTTATTTAACGCTTTGGATTTTTCTCGCGATGCTTATCGGGGTATTTTCCGGATATCTATTTCCAGGAATTGTTGATTTCTGGAATAAATTTCAGAGCGGCACAACAAACATTCCGATTGCGATTGGTTTGATACTAATGATGTACCCTCCGCTTGCAAAGGTAAAATATGAAGAGCTTGGTGACGTATTCAGAAATGCAAAAGTTTTATCACTCTCTCTGATTCAAAATTGGGTAATTGGGCCAGTCCTGATGTTTGTTCTTGCTGTAATTTTTCTACAAGATTATCCTGAATATATGGCCGGCTTAATTATGATCGGACTTGCACGCTGTATCGCAATGGTAATTGTCTGGAATGAACTTGCAAAAGGAGATGCAGAATATGCTGCCGGGCTCGTAGCTTTCAATTCTATTTTTCAAGTGCTTTTCTTTTCTGTGTATGCATATGTATTCTTAACAGTTTTTCCTTCGTGGCTTGGTTTACAGACTTTTACTGTTAATATAACAATCGGACAGATTGCAGAATCTGTTTTTATTTACCTTGGTATTCCATTCATTGCTGGTATAATAACTCGATTTGTTCTGCTGAAAGTAAAAACTAAAGATTGGTATGAGAAAAAATTTATTCCTAAAATTTCTCCAATTACATTGATCGCATTACTATTCACAATACTTGTTATGTTTTCTCTGAAAGGAGAATACATCGTTAAGATACCACTTGATGTTATTCGAATAGCGATACCATTAGTTTTTTATTTTGTGATAATGTTTCTTGTATCTTTTTATCTCGGGAGAAAAATTGGTGCGGATTATTCTAAAACAGCAACATTATCATTCACAGCTGCAAGCAACAACTTTGAATTAGCCATCGCTGTTGCAATTGCTGTTTTTGGAATCAATAGCGGAGAAGCATTTGCAGCGGTTATCGGTCCTCTCATCGAAGTGCCTGTATTGATTTCATTGGTTAGTGTTTCACTCTGGTTAAAGAAGAAATACTTCCCTTAGTTCCACAGTTGAAATATTTTAATCGGAGTGACTCGAATTCTACAATAAATAATTAGACGAATTAGAAAGCATTATTTCTCGCTTTTCCTTTTCTGAAAGCAAATAGATTCTTAACTTGCGGTTAAAATAGGTCAATTCGACCGATTAAAATTTCTTGAGATTAAATTTCTTTGAAAGGTTTTAATGATGAAGACAACAATAAGCTATTT
>VGVX01000050.1 GCA_016873845.1 Ignavibacteria bacterium | reverse complement strand
AAGTGATCTAGGAACTTCTGGAGCTGCGGCTGTGACAATGATTCGATCATATGGAGCAAATTCATTCCATCCGACACTGCCGTCTCCGCACATACAAGCGATGTTGATTCCAAGCTGATCAAATTTCATTTTTGCTTCTTGATACAGATCATAATCTCGCTCCACAGAAAAAACTTTTACACCCATGTTATAAAGGATTGCAGCCTGATAACCGGAGCCAGTTCCAACTTCAAGAACCTTCAGACCTTTTTCTAATTTTAGCGCTTGTGTCATTATCGCGACAGTGTACGGCTGAGAAATCGTCTGCCCGTGACCAATTGGAAGTGCAATATTTTTATAAGCTTGATGTTGAAGTGCTTCGGGAACAAATTTTTCCCGTGGGACATCGTGTATAGCTTTAATAACAAAAACATCAGTAATGCCCTGTGAAGTCAATTCATCAATTAATTTATCTCTTTCGGATTCGTACATTTTGTTGCTAGAATATTTGAAATTTCATTTCATTAATCGAAATTTAATTAATGATGAGTTAGAATGAAAATTGTTTCGTTTGGTATAAAAATAGTCTACCCAAACTGAGTTGCACTAAGAAATGAAACACGGAGGACAAGGATTTTTACAAATTTACACAGATTTGTTCGTCACATTAGTCAGTATAAGAAAAGCGGATTCAATTACTGAATTTTTAACTTTAGCCCTCTCTTATAGCTTTGAGGCGCCGATCAGATTCGAACTGATGAATAAAGGTTTTGCAGACCTCTGCCTTACCACTTGGCTACGGCGCCGATATATGCAAAATTTCAACTCAACTAATTATTCCTAGATTCCCTTAAATTCTTGAGCGGGAAACGGGACTCGAACCCGCGACATCAACCTTGGCAAGGTTGCGCTCTACCAACTGAGCTATTCCCGCATACATTAACTTTTTTGCAGTGCAAATATATGATGTATTTATTCGCCGTTCAAGATTTTTTTCAGACTCTTTTGATATAAATTACTTTGAAAGAGATACTCAAAATCATTAAATTTTTGTATGAATTATTTATTTATTGCAATCGTCAGTTATCTTATAGGATCATTTCCAACAGCTTTTATTTTGTTGAAATATTTCCGAGGATTAGATATACGCACTGAGGGAACAGGAAATGTTGGAGGACATAATGCTTTTGAAGTCAGCCATTCAAAAATAATTGGCACATCGGTTGGAGTTATCGATTTACTTAAAGGATTAATTTCAGTTTACATTGCGAAACAATTTGATGCTGAAAAATTTTTATTAATTGGACTTGCTCTTTTCTTTGCTGTACTTGGGCACTGTTTCTCTATCTGGATTAAGTTCCGTGGCGGAAGAGGGCTGGCAACCGCCTTTGGTGGTACAATGTTGTTTTTACCATATACAGGTTTAATTTGGGGCGTTTTGTGGGTGATTGTCTATTTGAAGTTTAAGGATATTCACATTGGAAATATTTGGGCAACAATTTTTACATTTGTAATAATAGCTTTATCCAATGAGATTCTAATAGAATATTCCTATCCACCTCCGAATCAAAGATGGGAATTATTTCTGATTAGTCTATTAGTTTTAGGAACAATATTTTTAAGACACATCGAACCCATGATGGATATGCTGCGTAAAAGAGTGAAACAAAATAAAGGATAAAAATGAAGAAAAATAATTATATAATTATTGGTTTAGTGATCATCGTAACAATCATAACTACAATTTCAGTCACGATTTTGTTATCGCAAACAGAGAAAAATGAATCTCTAATTTCAAACGACACACCTGCAAACTACATTTCGACTGCAAATTTTCAGGATAGGCAACAAACAAATCAGAATATTAATAGTTCGCGTGAAAACGCAATAACTGCAACAGTAAAAAACATCAGTCCTTCCGTGGTTGGTATAAATGTAACTGAAGTACGAGAGTACAGAGATCCGTTTTCTTCTTTCTTTGATGATCCATTTTTCAAGAATGACCCATTCTTCAGAAGATTTTTTGGAGATAGATCTTATAAACAAGAAGTGCAAAGTCTTGGGAGCGGATTTATCATTTCAAAAGATGGCTACATTGTTACGAATGACCATGTTGCAGGTAATGCAAAGAAGGTAGTTGCGACTCTAACTAATGGCGAAAAATATGACGCTGAAGTAATTGGTTCTGATCCCACCAGCGATATTTGTCTATTAAAAATTGAAGGAAAGAATTTTCCCTTCGTGAAATTTGGGAATTCAGATGAAATTATAATCGGTGAATGGGTAATTGCCTTGGGAAATCCATTTGGATTGTTCAACGTGAATAATAAACCAACTGTTACAGTTGGTGTTGTGAGCTCAACAGGTTTAACTCTTCAGCCAATTAATAATCGCTATTATAGAAAAATGATACAAACTGATGCACCGATAAATGGAGGCAACAGCGGCGGTCCGCTCGTTAATAGTGTGAGTGAAGTAATTGGAATGAACACGATAATTTACACCGGTAATAGTTATTCAGCGGGAAACATTGGAATTGGATTTGCGATCCCAATCAATAAGATTAAGTCAATTGTGGATGAATTGAAACATAACAAAAAGATTGAGCGAGATTTTTGGACAGGACTTTCAATTCAGACACTTGACTCGAGAATAGCTAAATACTATGGACTGAAGAGCACTAAGGGAGTTGTAATAACCCAAATTGAAAGGAACAGTCCAGCCTCTGATGCAAAACTTGAAGTTGGCGATGTAATTCTCGAAATTGATGGTGAACAAGTCACAGATGAAAATGATGTACGATCTGCTTTTTTTGAATTCAGAACTGGACAATCAGTAAAATTGAAAATACTGCACAATGACAAAATCATAGATCGAACAATGAAACTTGAAAAAAGATAATGATTGAAAGATACACCCGAAAAGAAATGGGAAATATCTGGTCAGAGGAAAATAAATTTTCCATCTGGCTTGAAATTGAATTAGCTGCTATCGAAGCAAGAGTTAACTTAAAAGAAATTCCACGGGCAACATTCAATAAAATTAAGCAAAAAGCAAAATTCGACGTTACACGAATTAAACAAATCGAAGAACGCACCAAGCATGATGTTATCGCTTTTCTAACCAATGTTTCGCAAAGCGTGGGAAAAGAGTCTAAAGAGATCCATTACGGCATGACTTCCTCAGATGTACTTGACACATGCCTTGCTGTACAAATAAAACAGGCATCTCAACAGCTTGAAATTGGCTTGAAACAACTTCAATCAATCTTAAAAGACCTTGCACTGAAGCACAAAGAATTAGTTTGCATTGGAAGGACTCACGGTGTACATGCCGAGCTAACAACATATGGATTAAAATTCGCACTTTGGTATGATGAGATCTCACGAAATGTTAAAAGATTAATTCAAGCGGCTGAAGAAGCCGCTGTTGGAAAAATTTCCGGAGCTGTAGGAACTTATGAACATTTGGATCCGCGGATTGAAGAATTTGTATGTACAAAGCTTAAAATAAAAAACGCTAATATTTCCACACAGATAGTTCAAAGAGATGTCCACGCATTTTATCTAATGACTCTATCATTGATTGGCACTACACTAGAAAAAATTGCAACCGAGATCAGGCATCTGCAAAAAACTGAAGTCCTTGAAATGGAAGAACCATTTACCGAAGGACAAAAAGGATCATCTGCTATGCCGCATAAAAAAAATCCGATCATCTGCGAAAGAATTGCGGGATTGGCAAGAATCTTACGCGGCAATGCTCTGGCCGGTTTGGAAAACGTGACCCTCTGGCATGAACGTGATATTTCTCACTCTTCTGCTGAGAGAGTGATTTTTCCAGATTGTACGATTTTACTCGATTACATGATCGAGAAAATGTGTTTTGTCCTGAAAAATGTAAAATTAAATGAGGCAAGCATTCAGAAAAATATTGAGCTCTCGAAAGGTTTAATTCATTCACAAAAAGTTCTACTCAAATTGATCGAGAAGGGATTGAGCCGTGACGAAGCATATAAAATCGTGCAAAGCATTGCAATGAAAGTTTGGGATTCAGATACGAATCTACTAGATGAATTGTGTAAGGATAAAAACATTAACAAGTATTTTTCGAATCACGAATTGACTTCAATCTTTAATACAACTTCAGTTCTGAAATATATAGACAATATATACAACCGCATCGGGTTAATTTAATTCGCAGCGTTAATTTCCAACGAGAGAAGTCTAATTTTCTACTTTTACAGCTTCAATTTTCCAAATCCAATTATCGCCATATGGTTTAAGGGATTGCGGCCAAGTGATTAATTTATTTCCATCTTTGATTAAATAGAACAAGCATTTTGATTCAACTGTTTGACTATAAGGTTTATGACTAGGATTAGTATAAATTTCTTGTGAGTCTAATATCCATCTTCCATTTAGCTGAATGATATCATCTGATGCATTTGGATTGATTTTCTTTATATCCCCTTTACCTTCAAATGAATTGATTGTAGTATGCGTTTTCAGCAATTTTCCTGTGGGTTTTTCAAATTCATTTCCAGTATCATCATAATATTTTTTTTCTAATTTATAACTGGCCTTAAATGAAATAGATTTGGAATTCTTTATAATAATTTCTATTGGTCCCTCACCCCTGCCATATAGCCGCTCATTGTAGAATATTTTGCCACGATATGTTCCTGCAAGGTCTTTGTTCAACTCCCTTAAAACTTCTTTTTTTTCTTTCTCTAAATCTCTTAAATCAAATTTTGCAAATACACCCTTATCTGTAACCTTAAACGATTGAGTCAATGTTTTACCCTTATAAGTCAGTTCGACTGTTGTTGGTTTCTTGTAAGCAATGTAACCAGCATAAGTGCATCTCATATTCCAAGTGCCTGCGCTGCTTGTTACACCTTCCCAAAGTTTTTGATCTTCAGGGACTACTACTCTGATTGGCATTGGATCGTATTTATCAGCAATGACATTTACTGAAATTGTAAACTCTTTATTCATTAATTCTGTTGCTTTGGTAAAATTTTGAAGAATTTCTTCCTCTTTCTTCTTTCTGATCTCATTAATTACATCTTCTATAGAATCGTTAAAAATTTTGTACAGCTTATTTTTCTCAGCTTCAATTAATTCAAGTCTCAAATCATCAGGTATTACTGAACCAGCTTCATAAAAATAATCCTTAACATATGAATTAACTTCGCGGTCAATTGAACTTTTCACATCACGCGATTCATTAATTGTCTTAACTAAAAAATTTTTCCACTCATCTGGTTTCTTTTTGAATCGATTATGGCGAGCATTGTATTCATCATACATAGATTGATATTTATTTTTTCTAACCTTGAATGCTTTCGCTCCAAATTTTGTCAATGAATAATCAATAAAAAACATTCCGACATTGGAAATCTTTAGTGCTGCACTTCCCCACTTGCCAAGTGAATACATCAGCAGCTCCTTTGAAAGATTAAGTGTTGCATTCCGGTTTTGCCCTTCATTGATATCGATTGAAAATTGTCTTAGTGAGAATAATAAACAAATGTTAGAACTATACTCATTAAACTGCGGCAAAATCGGCAAATCGGAAGCCAACTCGAGTAAACTTAAACCTCCTTCTGCAAAGGCAAAATATTCATTGAATATTTTTAGACCGCAATCGCTATTAGCTTGTGGTTTGCCGACCAAAGGAGAATATGATTTTAAAATGCTTCTTGCTTCATTAATCTTTGGAACGCTTTCCAATTGCGACGGCCTTTTCACTCCTTTTACTGTCATCATTGGATGCTTTTTGGGTGTCGTTTCGCATAATCCTTCGCTAAAATTGAAAGTAAATAAAAGTAATAAAAATACTAGAGTTACAATTTGCCATTGGATTGGCAAGTTCCCCCGCCGTAAACAAAAAAGATTCATATTTTCCTCACGATTTAAAACAAAAGTTATTGAAGTACTTTGTATTCTTTTAATTTATTCATTAGTGATTGATTGTTCTCGAAATGTATCGCATTCCAACCAAGATTCGCCGCACTAGAGACATAATCCAATATATCGTCAATGTAAATAAAACTTTCTCTATCTAAATTGATTCTTTCCTCAACATATTTATATATCTCAACCTCTGGTTTCACGAAACCAATTTGGTACGATAAAAATAATTGCTTAAAATACTTGATGAAATTAAAATCTCCCCAACCATACTGTTTGTGAATTGCATTAGTGTTCGATAGGAGATATAAGTCAACTCTCTCAGCCAGGCTTTTGAGTTTGTCTATAAGTTTTTGATTTGGCGAAAATATCTGTGAAAATATTTTTGCCAATTCTTCTGAACTGCAATCAAATTCCAATTCCAATCTGCATTTCTCAAGAAATGCAAGGTCAGATATTTGTCCCTTCTCAAGTTCAATAATAAGCTCCGGATGATCTCGGAAATATTTCTGACTGTGATTTCCTAAGTTTTGTTTTATCTTGTCCAGGTTCTTTTCTGCAACACCCCAGTCGAAATTGATGAGGACGTTCCCAAGATCGAAAATAATCGCTTCAATTCTGCTCATTATGGTTGGAATTATTTATCAATATTATTCGTTTATTCTACAGCAGAACAAATTTATAACTTTAATAATTAAATATGGAGAGAAAATGAAAATTATTTTTTCTATTATAATACTGGGTTTCTTCAGTAATATTCTAAATGCTTTCAGTTTGGGTTCTGATAGTTTAAAAGCCAATCAAGAAGCTCCAGATTTTACTCTCGAAGATGCCTTCGGAAATAAATATCAACTTTCATCTTATAGAGATAAAACTCCAGTTGTCGTCTATTTTTATCCTAAAGCGAGTACTCCTGGTTGTACTAAACAAGCTTGCAGTATTCGGGATGAATGGAGTAAGTTTGAGGAAAATAATATTCAAGTCTTAGGAATAAGCGTCGATTCAAAAGAAGAGATCGGGAAGTTTATAGAACTATATAGCTTGAATTTTCCTTTATTGTCTGACAGTGATAAATCTGTTTCAAAAGCTTATGGTGTTTTGAATAAATTTGGAGTATCAAGCAGGGTCACATTTATTATAAATAAAAACGGAGTGATTGCAGAAGTAATAGATAAAGTTAATGTCACCACGCATGCAAGTGATGTATTTGATATAGCTTTGAAGTTAAAGTGAATTTTATTCTCTCGATACAAGGAGCTAAAGCTCCTTTACTCGAGAACCGTCTCTCGATTCAATTATTCTAGCAACTTTAATTGAGAACCGTCTCTCGATTCAATTATTCTAGCAACTTTAATTGAGAACCGTCTCTCGATTCAATTATTCTAGCAACTTTAATTGAGAACCGTCTCTCGATTCAATTATTCTAGCAACTTTAATTGAGAACCGTCTCTCGATTCAATTATTCTAGCAACTTTAATTGAGAACCGTCTCTCGATTCAATTATTCTAGCAACTTTAATTGAGAACCGTCTCTCGATTCAATTATTCTAGCAACTTTAATTGAGAACCGTCTCTCGATTCAATTATTTAAGTTGCCTTATTCGAGATCCTTCTCTTAATTCAATCTTTTAATCTGCATTATTCGAATCCCCTCTCTCAATTATATTAGATAATACTCTTTTTTTGAGAACTTTCTCAGTAAATAAACTTCTTCAAATTCTCTTTTAACTTCACAATTCGAGAAGTGGTCTTCGAGTAGTTCCGACCAGCCACTGCTGATCGGGTCGTATCGAGTAGATAGATTAACTTTTATTCTTAAAATTTTTCTTAGCTAAATTATGTAATCCTTCAAAATCTTCTTGGATTAGAGCTTCTTTCTTCTTTCTTGACCACTTTTTTATTTTGTGTTCGAATGCGAATGCTTCTTGTACAGAGTCAAATTCAAATGTTTTTAATAATCTAACCGGTAATCTTTTAGAGGTGTATTCTCCCCCTTTTCCATTTTCATGTTCCCAAATTCGTCTTTCAACATTGTTAGTTGATCCGATATAGAAACTACCGTCATTACATTCCAATATGTATGCCCAGCCTTTCATAGAAATATTTTTCGGTTCTCTCGATACGTCCCGATTTCAAATAATACAAAGTTATTTGATCGGGACTACTCGAGAACCTTCTCCTGATCAGATGAATATTTTAATTATCAATAAACCAACAGACATTTCAAGAAGTGGTCTTCGAGTAGTCCCGACCAGCCACTGCTGGTCGGGTCGTATCGAGTAGATAGATTAACTTTTATTCTTAAAATTTTTCTTAGCTAAATTATGTAATCCTTCAAAATCTTCTTGGATTAGAGCTTCTTTCTTCTTTCTTGACCACTTTTTTATTTTGTGTTCGAATGCGAATGCTTCTTGTACAGAGTCAAATTCAAATGTTTTTAATAATCTAACCGGTAATCTTTTAGAGGTGTATTCTCCCCCTTTTCCATTTTCATGTTCCCAAATTCGTCTTTCAACATTGTTAGTTGATCCGATATAGAAACTACCGTCATTACATTCCAATATGTATGCCCAGCCTTTCATAGAAATATTTTTCGGTTCTCTCGATACGTCCCGATTTCAAATAATACAAAGTTATTTGATCGGGACTACTCGAGAACCTTCTCCTGATCAGATGAATATTTTAATTATCAATAAACCAACAGACATTTCAAGAAGTGGTCTTCGAGTAGTCCCGACCAGCCACTGCTGGTCGGGTCGTATCGAGAAGACGGATTAAATATCGAATTTTATTCCTTGTGCGAGCGGAAGTTGATCACCAAAATTTATCGTGTTAGTTTGACGACGCATGTAAGCTTTCCATGCATCTGAGCCTGACTCTCGTCCGCCGCCAGTTTCTTTTTCGCCTCCAAAGGCACCGCCAATTTCTGCACCGGATGTTCCAATGTTTACATTCGCTATTCCGCAATCAGATCCCGAAGCGGAGAGAAATGCTTCAGCTTCCCTCAAATTATTTGTGAAGATTGCGGATGAGAGCCCTTGCGGTACGTCATTATGTAGCTTAATTGCATCATCAACTTTGCCAGAATATTTAATCAAATATAAAATTGGTGCAAAGGTTTCTTCTTGTACAATATTAAAATGATTTTCTGCTTCGACGAGCGCAGGTTTTACATAACAACCTGATTCAAATCCTTTTCCTTCCAGAGTTTCACCACCATAAATTATTTTTCCTCCCTCTTTCTTTATTTTTTCGATCGCACTCGAAAATACTTGTACAGCAGCTTTATCAACTAGCGGACCGACATGATTTGATTCAATCATCGGAGTACCAATCTTCAAGCTTGAGTATGCTTTCACTAACGATTCTTTTACTTTTTCAAAAATTGATTCATGAATAATTAATCTCCGGGTAGTTGTGCATCTTTGCCCAGCGGTTCCAACCGCTCCAAATACTACAGCCGGAATTGCAAGTTTCAAATCAGCATCCGGTGTAATGATAATTCCGTTGTTTCCACCAAGCTCGAGAATGGTTCTGCCAAATCTTTTTGATACAATCTCCGCAGCATGACGTCCAACAGGCGTTGAACCGGTAACTGAGATTAGTGGAATCCGTTTGTCATTCAACATATTCTCACCAATTGTTGAACCTCTGCCTATGATGAGCGAAAAAATTCCCTCGGGTAAATTATTTTCTTTAATTACTTGTGCAACAATTTTTTGTGTCGCAATTGCAACTAGTGGAGTTTTCGAAGAGGGTTTCCATAGATTTACATCACCACAAACTGCCGCGATCATCGCATTCCATGACCATACTGCAACCGGGAAATTAAATGCAGAAATTGTTGTGACAATTCCAAGTGGATGGTATTGATCGTACATTCGATGCATGGGCCGTTCACTGTGCATTGTAAAGCCATACAGCTGGCGCGAAAGCCCAACTGCAAAATCACAGATATCGATCATTTCCTGTACTTCACCAAGCCCTTCTTGTAGAGATTTACCCATTTCATAAGTTACAAGCGTACCTAGAGACTTCTTGTAATCTCTTAATCTTACACCTATCTGTCTTACAATTTCACCTCGTTTTGGAGCAGGCACTTTTCGCCAATAATTAAATGCTTCAGACGCTGCTTTAACAATTGAATCATAATCTTCACTTGAAGCTTGAAAAACAGAAGCAATGAATTTTCCATCAGCCGGAGAATGGATTTTCAACTCGCCTTCAGTTGTAGTTTTGTTCCAGTTCAATCCACTGGAAGATCCGTAATTTTTGTCCTCAATTCCGAGTTCCTTTAAGAAGTCCATTTTATTCCTTCAATTATTGTTTGGTTAAAAATATCTTTACAAAAATACAAAATTAGTATTGAATTAAATTGTGAATCATTCAGCCAATTTTTAAATTGTACTCGAATTAAGATTGATTAATATTCACATGAGATGTTTTTATAACATACTACTTACTTGTTCAGACGGGCAGATTACACATCTCAGCTACTTCATTTCTTCGTGGGAAAACGTTTTTTAATTTTCTTGCTCCCGAAACGCTAATTTATTAAACCATAATTTTAAAACACAGATCGGAGAGTTCATGCTTATTGGCATTCGACGAGAAGATAAAAACGAATGGGAAAGACGCGTCCCGCTTGTTCCAAATGATCTGAAAGAACTAAAAGAAAAATTCGGAATAGAAGCTGTGATCCAGCCATCTAATATTAGATTTTTTAATGATCAGAATTACCAAGAAGCTGGTATTGAAGTAAATGAAAATCTAAGTCAAGCTGATACCGTTTTTGCAGTCAAAGAAATTCCGAAGGAACTCTTTTTAAAAGGCAAAACATATATGTTTTTTGCTCATGTTATTAAGGGACAGCATCATAATATGCCGATGCTGAAACGAATGATGGATTTAAAATGCAATCTCATTGACTATGAACGAGTTGTAAATGAGAAAGGTCAGCGTCTGATATTTTTTGGAAGATTTGCCGGACTTGCCGGCATACTCGAAACGATGCATGCTTTTGGAATTAAACTTAAGCTCCAAGGACATTCCACTCTCTTTGAGAAGATTCAGCAACCTTATGAATACGGAGTATTGGAAAATGCACAAGAAGGTTTGAGAAGAATCTCGGAGGATTTGAAAATAATCGGATTCCCAAAAGAAGCTGCGCCAATTGTAGTCGGATTTACGGGTTATGGACATGTATCTCAAGGAGCGCAAGAGTTATTCGACTTGATGCCGCATATATCTCTTAGCCCAGATGAACTAATCGAAGACTACGAGAGAATTAAAAACGATAACAGAAATCTGTATAAGGTAGTTTTCAAAGAAGAAGATATCGTTAGAAGAAAAACCGGAAAATTTGATTTGCAAGAATATTACGAACATCCAGAACTGTATGAATCGAAATTCGAAAAATATTTGACTTATTTAACCATACTTGTCAACTGTATTTATTGGGCAGAAAAATATCCTAGATTAGTTACAAAAGAATTTTTCAAAAAATCAATTGAACAGAACAATAAAAATAATTTGCAAGTTATTGGAGATATTAGCTGCGATATCGATGGCTCAATTGAATTGACTCATAAAGTTACAAAACCGGATGTTCCAACTTTCACATATTTTCCCTATAGTGAATCTTACAAAGATGATGTTCATCAGGATGGTATTACGGTTATGGCTGTAGATAATCTTCCATGTGAACTGCCTCGCAGAGCGTCGATGGAATTTTCTAATGTATTAAAAAATTATGTTATTGAAATAGTAAATGCAGATTTCAATAAAAGTTTTGAGGAGTTAAAACTATCATATCCTATTAAAAAAGCATTGATTCTCCACAAAGGAGAGCTAACTGAAGATTACAAATATTTACAACAATTTTTAAACGCGGAGTTGAAATGAAAAATATATTAGTACTTGGAGCTGGACTCGTAAGCAGACCTGGAGTTCATTATTTACTAAAACAAAATAATTTAACTGTGACAGTAGCATCACGAACTGTAAGCAAAGCTGAAGAGCTGGTTAAAGGATTTTCTAACGGAATTGCAAAGCAAGTTAATGTAGAGAATGACAGTGAATTAGCAAAGGTCATCGGTGAAAATGATATAATAATTAGCTTACTGCCCTGGATACATCATTTGAAAGTAGCAGAACTTTGTATCAAACTTGGAAAGCACATGGTTACGACTTCCTATGTTAGTCCAGGAATGAAAGCGCTTGATGAAAAAGTTCGAAATAAAAATTTATGTTTCTTAAATGAAATTGGAGTAGATCCCGGTATCGATCACATGTCAGCAATGAAAATAATTCATGAGGTTGAGGCTGAAAGTGGAAAGGTTCTTCACTTCTATTCATACTGCGGCGGATTGCCTGCACCACAGCATAATGACAATCCCTTTGGATATAAATTTTCCTGGAGCCCGCGCGGAGTCGTGCTTGCTTCGCGTAACTCAGCAAAATATCTCGAAAACGGAAAGCTAGTGGAAGTTGAAGGAAAAAATCTTTTTAAAAACTATGAGATTGATAACATTGATGTGTTAGGGAAATTTGAAGTATACCCAAATCGAGATTCAACTCCATACAAAGATCTATACGAATTAAATGACGCATTAACTGTTAAGCGAGGTACTTATCGTAATATTGGATGGTGCGATACGATGCGAGCTATCGTGAATCTCGGATTGGTCGATGAAACTCCTCGCAAAGATGTGATGAACAATTCTTATAATAATATTTTCGCGTCACTTTTTAACGCCAATTCAAGTGCTAATTTAAAAAAACTATCTGCTGATAAATTAGGAATTCCTCAGGATTCTATCGCAATCAATAATATGGAATGGCTTGGACTATTCAGTGATGAAAAAGTTACAGACGCTGATAATCTATTAGATATGTTAAGCAACCGAATGCAGCTTAAACTTGCATTCAAAAAAGGTGAAATTGATTTACTGCTGCTGCGTCACAAATTCATAGTTGAGAATAAAGACGGATCAAAGGATATGATTACTTCCACATTGATAGATTATGGAATTCCTAATGGCGATTCTTCTATGGCACGAACAGTAAGCTTGCCAATGGCGATTGCAGTGAAATTAATAGCCGAAGAGAAAATCAAACCAATCGGTGTCAGAATTCCGAACACAAAAGATATCTACGAGCCCGTTCTTGCCGAACTGGAAAACCAAAATATTAAGATGGTCGAGGAACGGAGCCGTATTTAAGAATAAATTTCGATCTTATCAAAGGCTGAGAGAATTTTCGATCAGCCTTTTTTATTTATTTTGTAAATACCTAATTTGGTACACATGACTGGAAAACTCTTTATAGTGAGCACACCGATTGGAAATCTTGAAGATTTCTCCCCAAGGGCGGTTAATACACTGAAAAGCACTGATTTAACACTCTGCGAGGATACTCGGACAAGTAAGGTGCTTCTTTCACATTATCAAATTAGGATACCTCTCGAGAGTTATCATTCACACAACGAAAATGAAAAAATAATTTCCATAATTAAAAAACTTAAAGATGGAAAGAATATTTCTTTGATTTCAGATGGAGGGACACCTGGAATTTCCGATCCCGGTTCAAAATTAATTAAAGCTTGTATAGATGAAGGAATTACAATCTCTCCAATACCTGGTCCAAGTGCTTTGATGACGGCACTGGTCGTCAGCGGATTTGAAATTAAAAGCTTCTATTTCGAGGGTTTCATTCCGCAGAAAAAAGGTCGGCAAACAAAGTTAAAAGAAATCGTTTCACGAAAGGAGATGACAATTTTCTATGAATCTCCATTCAGAATAAAAAAGCTCCTTGAAGAGCTTAATAGACTGTGTCCGAACCGCGAAATTGCCCTTTGCCGTGAACTCACAAAAAAATTTGAGGAAGTAATTAGAGGAAGAGTGATAGATATTAAAAAGAAAATTGATTCGATTAAATTGAGGGGTGAGTTTACCATCATTATAAACCATCAATAGAGGATTAGAATCTCATTTTTGATTTTAATCAAAAAAGTTCATAGCTTTTAACAAATCTAAAACGATAGAAAACAATGAAAAAAATAATTGACGTCAAACCATTAAAAAATTACACAATCCATGTTAAATACTCAGATGGAATGGAAGGTGCAGTTGACCTTTCAGAATTCGTTGGAAAGGGTGTTTTCAAAATTTGGAACAATTATTCGGAGTTTGAAAAAGTCTCAATAGGCAACTCTGGTGAACTTAAATGGGGCCACAATATCGATATCTGCCCAGATTCAATTTACTTGAAATTGACAGGGAAAAAGCCAGACGATTTATTTCCATCATTGAAGAATAATTTTGAATACGCCTGAGATTTGTCGATTCTATGGAATTGTGATTAAGATGTACTTTGGCGATCATTTGCCTCCCCACTTTCATGTTGAATATGGGGAATATAAAGCTTTAATAAATATTAATACTTTGTCTCTTTGAAGGATTCTTACCTGGCAGAGCACTTGGATTGATAGTTGAGTGGGCTCAAATAAATCAAAAAGAGTTATTAGAACTTTGGCAGCGAGCTATTAATAATGAAGAACTATATAAGCTAAAGCCACTTGTATAGTCGTTTGAGATTATCTAACCCCCAAATTATTTAATAAATATTCAATTATTTTTTCCGCGATTTTTTTCGGTTCTCCCTCATTTCTGTTTGTTAAAATAATTACACTTAGTTCATCAGATGGAATTCGATATAAAACATTCCTGAAACCACGTGTACTTCCAGTATGATAAATTATGTCACGATCGAATCTTTTTTCTAAATGCCAACCAAAACCATAATTTATCTTTTCGCCATTTGAAAGCAGAGCGTGAGAGAATGCTTGCGATCTTAATTTTGAGCTTATCAGATTATTAAAGTATAATGACTGATCCCATTCAAATAAGTCTCCAGCTGAAGAATAAATTCCCCCGTCCCCCAATACGGCACTCGTCAGACTTTGATCATCGAAGAAGAAATCATCGTCTTTTTTAGAATACCCAAATGCTCTCTTTTTCACCGTTGATCTTCCTTCTTGATGTGCAACCGTCGACTTCATACTGAGCGGATCAAATATATTCTCTTTCAAAAACTCAGCAAAAGATTTTCCAGACATCTTTTCAACAATTAAAGCAAGCAGTGCATAAGCTGTGTTTGAATATTTGTACTTCGTGCCCGGCTCAAAATAAAGCGAATCGATTCGCATCATCATATTTAAAACGTCACCATCGTGCACTTGCTCTGTGGCTGTATCAGGAATGAGAGATTCATAATCAATAAGTCCAGAAGTGTGAGTAAGCAATTGATAGACCGTTATTTTCCTGCCGTAATCGGGAAAATCTTCAAATGCATCCTTAAGATTTGTTGAGAGAGTTAATTTTTTTCTATCGATTAACATCAAAACAGATGCGGCTGTAAATTGCTTTGTGACAGAAGCTAAACGATAATTCGTATTTCGATCTGTCCTTTCTTCCTTTTCCAAATTCGCAAAGCCATAAGATTTGTCAAAAATTATATTTCCATTTTGTATTACCATCACACTCGCACCGGGTGCATTTTCACTATTGAATTCGCTAAACAGTGAATCGATCATCACATCTAAGTTTTCGTGATTTTGTGATAATGAAAGTTGATTGAAAAATAAAAATACTAATACGGCTAGAAATATTTTAATCTTCATAATGCTTTTTAATTTTGACTTAGAATTACTTGGAGCGTTTTATCATCAGCTTTAAGTATCCCATTCTTTACAATTCTTTTAGTGAGCTCGATCCAATTAGCGTCTTGTTCAAATATTTTTTTGAACATTGGCAATGCTTCGGTAGCTCGATTCATATTCACCAAGGAAACCGCAAACCAATATTTCATTTCTAGATTTTCAGGGAACATATCATTGGCTGATTTATATTCATGAAGAGCTTTCTCTTCATCACCCTGCTCGATTGCAAGGTCGCCTGCGTTCATGTATTCATAAGCGCGATAAACTTTCAGTAATCGCTCAATCTCGGCGACTGCATTTTCATTATCTTCTACTCTCAAGTCGATTAATCTATCTTCCCATTCTTTACCAGCTGACTCGCCCTTTACCACGAGTATTGAGGCTGACTGTTGCCCTCGAATATCTCCACCGGCAGCTTGAGCAGCTTTCATTGTTGCTACCATTCTTTCAGCTAACGGTCCTTTTGTATTTTTAAATGCTTCTGCCATTGCAGGAACAACTTTGTCATTCAGCATCATATTCGCTTGAACTGAAAAATTTTCACCAGCAATATGTGAAGCATCTTTAATACATAGTTTTCCAGTGTAAGCGGAAACTCTTCCCTCTTTATCAATGATTGCAACTTGACGATACTCTCGTCCTTCATCGGTTGTTATTAGTTCATCCAATGCTTCTTGCGGAGCTCTGCCCTGCTTGAGTAATTCAAGTCCACGTCTTCCAAAGGAAACGTTGACAAACGATTGAGTTGCAACAGCACCAACACCAGCTTCGGCCCATGATACAATCGAGCCAACCGAGAACCAATGCGACTGAACCGCAATACCAATTTCACCTGTATTCGGATCTCGAGCAACGATTGAGAAAGTATGAGCGAGAGGGTTGGATGGTTTTTGAGTTATTTGTGCAATAACCGGAACACATATCAAAAGACAACACAAAATAGTCTTTATCATGTCATTAAGCTCCCAATTTCTTTATTATTCAGAATCATACTCTACAAGTGATTCCACTTTATATTTTTTTAATTTTTCTCTTCCTTTGAGGAAAGCCAGTTCGACTAAAAATAAAACTCCGACAACTTCGCCGCCAAGTTTTTCCACCATCTTTACGACCGCTTCTGCTGTACCACCGGTTGCAAGCAAATCATCGTGGATAAGTACTTTCTCGCCTGGTAGAATTGCATCTTTGTGAATTTCAAGTGTATCTGTTCCATATTCGAGGGAGTAACTTTCAGAGATGGTCTCAGCAGGTAGTTTTTTTGGCTTTCTAACCGGGACAAATCCCGCATCTAATTTTTCAGCGAGCAATGCGCCGAAAATAAATCCGCGAGATTCAATCCCAACAATTTTATCAACTTGCAGGTGAGAAAATCTGCTAAATAACCTCATACCAGTTTCCTTGAATGCAGTTTTTTCTTTCAGCAATGTTGTGATATCTCTGAACATGATTCCCTTTTTTGGAAAATCGGGTACATTTCTAATGTGATCTTGAAGGTTCATTTTTTCTCCTATGAATTTATAAATAAATGGAACACAGATTTTTATGATTAAACTGATTTGTTATGATAATCACTAATAACAATCCCTGTTTCCGCGGAATAATATTAATTACAATATTTCTTAATAAACAATTCTGCATTATCAGTATTGATTACGTTCTTCTTCTCAAGTCCTCCCTTTTTTGCGATTTCCAGACCGAACAAAATATTATCAAATCCTTTCAAATTATGAGCATCGGGACAAATTGCAATTCTGACTCCCTTTGAAATTGCGTACTGATGCCATCGCCAATCGAGATCCAACCGATGAGGATCGCAATTTAATTCAATGACTTTTTGAAATTTAGCTGCAGTCTCTATTACTTTTATTACGTCAACTTTATATGCTTCTCGGCTTAAGAGAAGTCTTCCGGTTAAGTGCCCAAGAATTTTAACATGTTTATTCTCAAGCGATTTGCAGATTCTATCCGTCATTTCTTTTTCAGAAATATTAAATCGTGAATGCACGGAAGCAATCACACAATCGAATTTACTGAGGAAGTCATCGCTGTAATCAAGAGTTCCGTCAGCAAGGATATCACACTCAATTCCTTTTAAGAGTCTAACTGTTTTATTTTTTTTATTTAACTCGTCAATCTCATTCCACTGTATTTTCACTCGGTCTTCACTTAATCCATTGGCATACACAGCAGATTTTGAATGGTCGCAAATTAAGACATATTCATAACCTAGTTTTTCAGAATGAAGTTGAACTTCCTCAAGTGAATTCACTCCATCTGAATAATTGGAATGAACATGCAATAATCCTTTTAAATCTGATTGTTCAGCGAAATCATAATCCCGAATTGCAATATTTATATTATCTCTCAATTGAGGAATAATAAATTTTACTCCCGCATTTGTAAATATTTGTTCTTCGGAATTAAACTTCTCACCCTTTAATAATTCACTAGTATACTTCTCTATGAACACGTCTGAACCTGTTGTTAAAAACAGTTTATAATAAAAATTCTCTATGTCAGAAAAATGTAGTGCAATCATTATCTTCCCATTATACAGTTCAACTTTTTCGGCAGATTCTGACTCAAACTCAAAATCCTTTTTAAGAATTTTTATAAGGTCACCTTTAGGGACAACCAGAAACTCTATTGCCGAGATTATCTCACATGATCTTCTTAATTCCCCAGTAATGGAATATTTATCGGCATATTTTTTAAGATACTTCTCTTCAAATTCAGTTGAGTAAGCCAACGCTTTATGCATCAGCATCTGTCCCTTATAGGTGCGGATTCTCTCAATACTTTGAAGGATTGAATTTTGAGATTTTTCTCCAAATCCAGAAATTTTTATTAATCGATTTTCAATACACGACTGTTCAAGTTCCTCAAACGAGCTGATCTTAAGGCTATCATAAAGTTTCTTGATTTTTTTTGCTCCGAGTCCCGGAATTGCTGTCAGTTCATAAAGAGTATAGGGAAATTCTTCACGTAACTCATTCAGTACTTGTGCTTCACCTTTCGAATTTAATTCATTAAGAATAGAGACGATTGATTTTCCAACACCTTTTATCTTTGCGATTGAGCCATCACTCAAACCTTCATTCAAAGTTTTATTAAACTGCGATAGGTTTCTGATCGCAGAATTAAATGCATTAATTTTAAATACATTCTCGCCTTTCAACTCAAAATAAAAACTGATCTCTTCTAAATGTTTTAATGCTTCTTTTAATTCCATAGCTCGAGTATGATAACAAAATATTTCATGCCAATTAAAGTCAATGAGATCCCGCAAACCAAACCGAGCGCTACCTGACCTGCAGTATGGACTTTTAATTGAATTCTTGACCACATAACAAGCATCAAAATAATAAACAACACAAGTGATAGAATCGGAGAGATTAGAGTAAACAAAGCGAATGATCCTGCAGCGGTAAAAGTATGAATACTGATTTTATAAATTGCATTTACAAAATAAACTAAAGTTGTGTTTACTGCATAACAAAGCATCAATGCAGTGACAAACGCAGGAGCAAGGTTTAGAAGTAAAAGTATTGCGGCGATAAAAAAAATTATGATTGTAAATAGGTAAGTACCGTTTCGTTGTTCCTTTATGACTGCGTCATTATCAAGAATAATTCCCCTTCTTCTTTGAAGAACAAAATAAATTATTGGGAGAATAACCGTCGCAGTGATAGTTATAACCAAATTCAGAAATAAATCAAAATCATTCTGTAAAAAATAAAAATTTAGGAACACAAAATTAAAAAGCGAAAACGTTGGTGGTAAAAATACTGTTGAAATTAATCGCGCCGCTTTGTTCATGGATTGAGTACTTGTTGTTTATTTTGATCAAATTGGTCATAATTCTGTTGAATAATTGATCTGAACGCTTCAAGGTGTTCGACAACATCTTTTATCGTGAGAAATGACATTAATTCAGATCGAAGTTTTGCCGAATTATAAAATCCCTTAAGATAGCCGGAATAATATTTTCTGAATTCAAGTACACCTCTACGTTCTCCTTTACTCTCGCACGAGAGTCTCAAATGCTCAACCATCAAATCAATTCGTTGATAAATTGATACTTCATCGTCGTATTTACCTGTTAAGAGCAGTTGCTTCGTTTGTGCAAATATCCATGGATTTGCAATCGCTCCACGTGCAATCATAACAGCATCACAATCAGTTTCGTTAAAAGCGCGTTCCGCATCTTCAGGTCCGAGAACACCACCATTCAAAATTACTGGAATGTTCACCATTTCTTTAACACGCGGAATCCAATTCCAATCTGGATCACCTTTGTGCCCTTGCGATCTCGTACGGCAGTGAATGGTAATTGCTTTCGCACCTACTTGTTCAACCATTTTAGCGACATCGAAAATTTTTATGCTTTCAA
>VGVX01000049.1 GCA_016873845.1 Ignavibacteria bacterium | reverse complement strand
CTTTGGAAAAGAATTGCACGAGGCCTGCCTGCTGCAGGCAGGCAAAAAATTTAAATAAATTCCTGAAGTAAAAAGGAAAATAAAATTCCAGCAGAAATAAGTGGACCAGTTTATTGGGAACCTGAAAGAAATTTAGATGATAAGAAATTTTTCTGTGGTAATTTATCAAATGCCTGTCCAATTCTTCAAGCCGCTTGCTCTGCCACGGCGGATTCGATGCGGTCGTTTGAAATATTATAAGGTTAGTTGACAAAACTTAGTTGCTCTGTGAAGTGGGTTGTAAAAGAAAAGTTAATTAAAAAATATTGGCGTTAGTTTTTCTCCCAACGGCATTCCTTCTGGAAAAACTGTATTATTGCCCGTCAGCTAACGAATGGGCTGCCGGTTAAGCACAACGCTATTATATTGCTTACATTTTCAACTATGTAAAAGTATCTTATTAGAGAGTTTTTTTTTATTTTACTGTAAATAGATTAAATCTTTATGAAAAAGAATTTATCATCAAGAGATATTTTTAAGATTTTACACAGGAATAAAAACCTGCTAACAAAGTATAGAGTAAGGAAAATTGGATTGTTTGGCTCTTATGGTAGAAATGAATCTTCAAAAAAAAGTGATATTGACTTACTTGTAGATTTCGAAGAAAAGACTTTTGATAATTTTATCGAACTTGCTTTTAAACTAGAGAAGGTTTTTAACAGAAAGGTTGACCTTTTAACTGAAGAAGGAATAAGCCCATATATACTTCCATATATTAAAAATGAAGTTCAATGGTATGAAGCGTAACGAAGTAAATCTAAGACATATTCTTGATGAAATTATATTTTTATTAAAGACGACTGAAGGTCTTGATTATGAGGCATTTTTTGAAAATGAAATATATACTAGAGCATTTTCTAGAAGTTTTGAAATTATAGGTGAAGCAGTTGAAAACCTATCACCCGATTTTCGCAAGAAACATAAAAACATTGAATGGAAGAAAATTGCTGGAATGAGAGATAAAATAATTCATAATTATTTTAATGTTGATTATAGAATTCTGTGGGATGCAATTAAAAGCAAGTTACCAGAGATAAAAGAAAAAATTCAGATTATTCTAAATCAAAAAGAAGAATAAAATAAGGTCGCAATATAATCCGCCGCTTAACTCGGTCAACCCAGACAAGTCGGGGTAAACTGTTTTTTAGTGCGGCATCCGCCAAACAGATGGCGGACAGGTTGGCATTGGTTTCCCGCCAACAAACGGCGGGCAAGTTCAAAGCGGCATTGCTGTCCGTCAGCTGACGGATGGGCAGACGGGTAAAAATCCACGCCGTTATGCCTCTAATATATGATTGATTGTTTAAGAAGAAAATTCATATTTTAGTATTAGTTAATTTTAAGCGAGGTAAAAATGACAACGAAAGAAAAAGTTAAAAGAGAAATAGATACAATGCCTAATGATTTATTAGAAAAAGTATATGAATACATCAATTCTCTTAGAACTAAGACAACACAGAAAAAAAAGATTCATACATTTAACCTCAAAGGACAGCTCGATAATGTAAATATTCGAGAAAGAGCTTATGAGTAAAATATTACTCGATACTAATGTTTTAATTTATTCTATCGATAAAGATTCGAAATATTTTACAAAAGCTCACACTATATTCTCGGAACAACACGAATTATATACTACTTCAAAAAATTTATCAGAATTCCTTTCGGTTATAACAAGAATTCCTAATCCATTATCATTAAAAGATGCTCTTCTTGTAATTGAAGATTTTACAAATGTAATGACAATTTTATATCCGGATGCTGAATCCTTTTTAATATTTAAAGATTTATTAAAGATATACCAACCTATTGGATTACAGATCCACGATTATGAAGTTATAAGTGTTGGATTATCAAGTCAAATTACTACAATAGCCACTTTTAACGAAAAAGATTTTAATAAAGTTAAAGAAATTAAATTGCATATTTTTTAAGGGGCAATGCATAACGAGACTGTCGAAAAAGGAAGATAAAAGAGTTATGGGAACCATCCTTTGGAAAAGAATTGCACGAGGCCTGCCTGCTGCAGGCAGACAAAAAATTTAAATAAATTCCTGAAGTAAAAAGGAAGATAAAATTCCAGGAAAGAAAGATGCCTCGTTACAAATATTATAGCTATCAACAAACGGCAATTACAGCGATTGACTTAGAAAAACAAATCCTATCTGGCACGTTGGAAGATGCAATCTATAAGTTAGTTGAGGAAAGAGTAAAGATAGATGCCTTTGAATGATATACCGCAAAAAATTGAGAAATGGAAATGAAAATGAGGTTTTTAATAGAATATAGTTTTCCAACCGCCGGAATACTATGCGGATATATTGGCAGAATAATTAATCGTTCTTGGCTAAATATGTGGTTGAAAAGCCATATAAAAGTATGTATATCAGAATGATTCAAAAATAAAGAATGCACATTGGCCGAAACTACTGCATTTGAATGGGATGAAGATAAAAATAAACTTAACCAGAAGAAGCACAATATTTCTTTTGAAGAAGCTCAATATGCATTCTCTGATTCAAAAAGAATTATAGCCAAAGATTTAGAACCTAGTGAAAGTGAAGAAAGATATTACTGTTTTGGAAAAATTGGAGAAAATATACTTACTGTTCGTTTTACATATAGAAATAATAAAATTAGAATTATTGGTGCCGGATATTGGAGGAAAGGAAAACAGATTTATGAAGAAGAAAATAAAATATAGTAATGAAAATCTTGGGAAGATAGAAATTGTAAAAGACTTTCTTCCTAAACCAGAAGATTTGGTATTCAAAGAAGATACAGTAAAAGTTACTCTTAATTTGAGCAAATCAAGTATAGAATTTTTTAAAGAAATTGCTCAAAAACATGGGAGCCAGTATCAGAAGGTAATTAGAAATTTACTTGATAGATATACATCCCATTATTCGCAATAGTTTTAAAAACAAAGTTAGTGCAAGTATGCCAGCTAACATCTTTAATAAGTAAAAAGTCAAGTGAATAATAAAATTCCATTGTAAAAGTAATTGCAAGTTTATTGTCAAAAGCGAAATGTCCATTGAAATAACATTAGCTGCTTTAACAAAAACAAATATTGCCAGTAATATCGGTACGCTAACCATGCAGGCAGCCAAACCTCTTTAGTGCCATGAATAAGAAAAGGATATAACTGTTTTTCTAGATCAAGCATTTGTTCTTTGAGTAATGATTCTACTTTGGATAATTGTTCAAACTGAAACTTAGGAATACCATTGAGTTGCTTAGGCGAATCTAAGTTATATTTAGCCAGAAACAGATGCATAGAATTAGTGATAGAAGTATGGCGTTGCACGATTTTGAGTCTAGTTCGAAGTGCATCTCTTAAGAGTCGATTATCGTTTGAGATTTTGTGAGCTGCTGGAATAAAGTTCATGCGAAGAAGTTGAGTATGAATATGAGAGTCAACTTTATCAGTCTTAAATTTTACATAAAAGTACTGAACGAAATTATGGTTGACATTTTTAATATCGGCTTGTTCAACAATCTTACCTACAGAGTCAACTGTGGTTAAATAAGAAGTAAATTTATGAAAGTTGATACCAGTGTATTACATAAGACATCTCCTATTAAGTATTGATTGTTTTACAAATTTAACTTTTTACTTATTGGAAATATCAAGTCGCTGCTAATGACCGTCAATTAAGTTAATTAGAAATTAGCTTGAAGCCTAAATTTTTAGCTTGTCACCAAATCAACCAACTACCGACACAGATCATATTACTTTTTATCAAATTTTGGTTGATTTCAACAGTGCTTGGAGTATAAACTAGAACTAAAACAGTATGTTAAACTTTAAATATTTTTCCCGATTTATTGGGATAACACACTCAAAATTAAAACCACTGGAGGTTATATGAAAAAATTAATCTTTGTACTTACATCTGTTATACTTTTCACATCATTAACAAATTCGTTTGCTCAGGAAGCGCTGAAGCAAGGGAGCTATAATCTTGCAGGCTCGATATCTTTTTCAAGCGGCACGAACGAATCAACTTTTGGCAAAAGCGAATCTATCAGTGTATTTGTTGCACCTTCATTGATGTACTTTTTTATGGATGATTTTTCTTTCGGGCTAAACTTTTCCTTCGGGTACTTTGAATCAACTTGGAAATCAACAAATCAAGAATCTAAATATATTTATAGACCAATTTCAGTCGGACCAATTATTAGATACTATTTATCCGGTGGGACTTTTATTCCATTTCTGGAGGCAAGCTATCAGTATTCAAATATTCTAACTGGTAATGCAGATGCCAATAGTTTATCGGTTGGCGGTGGTATCAACTACTTCTTAACCAAAAGCGCCGCACTCGAACCCTTCGTAGCATATAGAAGATCAACTTATATTTCAGGAGATCAGAAAACAAGTTCAATATCTTTTGGTTTAAGAGTGAATTATTTCATTATTGAATAGCTTTGTTTAGTTTTAATTGAATCGGATCCTTAACTAATCTCAAAAGCAGCACTAACGACAGCAGTGATTTCCTTCTCGATTGAGCTACCACTCCTTCAAATCCACTTCATCGGTAAAATATTACAAGTACGTGAAATTCTGCCTTTGATTTGTTTATTTTTTCATAAAAGGGGCTTAACTTGGGTCTAAAATTAGACCTAATAATTGGTGATATGTAAGGTCTTAACATGTAGCAAGTTAAAATAAGCTTCAATGAAAAACAGATCGAGTTTCTGAGTAAATTTCATTCTCTCGGGTTTAAAGATAAAAGCTCGTTAGTTCGCAAAGCAATCGAACACTTTAAGAAAGAAATTGAAATCCAAAGACTGAAAAGACCTGCGGATTTATACTGTGAGATATTCGATGAAGATTCTGAACTTCAAGACTTAACAAACTCCGCGATATCGGATTGGCCGGAATGACAAAACTCGAGCGCGGGATGATAATCAATGTGAACCTTGATCCGACCCTTGGATCAGAGACAGGAAAAACCAGACCTTGCATAGTCGTAACGAATAACGTTTACAATGAAAGAATCCCGGTGATTCAAGTTGTTCCAATCACATCATGGAATGAAAAAAAGGCTATGATTGAACAAATGTGAAAATCGATCCGAACGAAACAAATGGATTAACAAAAAAATCTGTTGCAGATTGTCTGCATACTCGGCCAATTGATCGCAGGCATAGATTAGTTAGAATCAGGGGAAAAATTTCACCCGCACAACTCACAGAAATTGATGAATCGTTAGCTTTAGTAATCGGTCTTCGATTTAAATGATTTCGATATTTATTTTAATAGAAAATACTTTTTATTTCTATTAAATTTTCTAATATCTGACTACTCACTACGCCCGACTAAATACCAACCTCATCATCTAATCTCAAACGCAGCACTTACAACTGCTGTAATTTCTTTCTCGATTGAGCTGAGGTCGTTCACGCCGTAATCCGAAACCATATTCGAAAATTTCGGAGTGATTTGGAGCACGCCCATCCGAGCACTTCGCATTGAGCCAAGCGAACTGCCGGTGGCTTCGGCGATTTTTTCCGCACGGTTCATTGCATCTTTTGCCGCTTCAGCTTGAATCTGGATTTTTAAATCCGCAAGCTTTGTGTAGTGATACTCAGGCATATCGACAGAGATGTTCACTCCTTTTTCGACAAGACTGCTTATGTCGAGTGAAAGACTTTGGACTTTAGTCACATCGTCCGACATTAATTCAAACCTTTGTGAATAAACGTAAGCTCTGACATTTCCTGTTTGTACACCGGTTGAAGTGATTTCATAGAGCGGATAGCTGTTTACAGTTTGAAAAGTTATTTTTTCTTTTGGGAATCCGTATTTGGTCAGAAAATCCAGTAAGCTTGGTTTCTGTCCATTCAGCAGCCGGAAAGATTCTGCTGCTGTATTTGCTTGTGATGAGAGAGTTCCTCTCAACACCGCAAAATCAGAAACGATATCCATTTTTGCCGAACCTGTGACCGATATAGTCTGATTTGAACGAGTGTGATTTCGCCAGGCAGATGCAATTACGAAAATTGAAATAAGAAAAAATAAACCTAAAATTGCTGAAGGCAGAATAAACTTATTGTCTTTGAACATTATCTTATCCTCCTGATTTATCTGAGTCTGTTTTTAATATTCGTTGTGTAGCTCCCTCGGAAAACATCAGCATCGTTCGAGGTCCAAGGAATAACTTTTAATCCCTGCGAGGTTAATCTATCATCTGCTGATTTAATCCGCTCAACCGGATCCGGATGAGTGGAAAGAAAAGTCAGAATTTGAGAATTGCCGGAAGAAACTAATCCATCGTCTCTCATTTTCTCAAAGAAGAATTTTACACCGCCGGGATAATATTTTGTCGATTTCAAATATCGAATTGAATAATCATCTGAATCATCTTCGTTAGCTCGGCTGTTGGCAAGAAATGCTAGTCCTGTGAATAAGTTTGCAACAAGTTCAGCCAATTGAGTTGGATTATCCCCAAGTATTAAACCAAGTAAAATACTTACACCATAATATGCAGTGATTCTTTGAGTTGCGTGTCTCCGTTCTGCATGCGCAATTTCATGACCGAGCACACCGGCTAGAGCAGCTTCGCTGTCGAGATATTTTAGAATGCCTGTGTATAAATAGACATAACCACCGGGAGTTGCAAAAGCGTTTAGTGTTGTATCGTTCTTAATTATTTCGAGATTGTAATTGTAAACGCCTCTCTTTTTTACTTCAGGAGAATTCAAAATTGGAATAAAGATATTCGAATTAATATAGTTTTTGACGTACGGATCGGCTGTGTAAATTGGAAACTCAGCTGGATTACTCCGAATCTCAGCATCAACCTGTGCACCAAGATTAACTTCATCTTGATCGCTGAAAAGATTTATTCCGCTTTCAGAACAACTTAAAAAAGATAAACTAGTTATTATTAACGAGAAGAAAATAATTTTTTTCATTTATACCTCTGCGAATTAAAATTCATATTTCTTTTTTCTTAATATAATAATAAACATCGGGGCACCCAAGACGGCAGTTATTGCACCAATTGGAATTTCAGTTGGGGGGATTAAAACTCTTGATAAAAGGTCTGCCCAAACAAGAAAAATCGCACCGAGCAATAAAGATGTTGGAAGAACAATCTTATTATCGTTTCCGAAAATCATCCTGCAAATATGCGGAATCAACAAACCTACAAATCCAATAATCCCTACAAACGATACTATTATTCCAATCAGGAGACTAGCAAAAAAATAAGTCAAATTTTTCACCCGCTTAGTATTTATTCCAAATTGTTTGGCGTTTTCTTCATTAATTGAAATCAAATTATAACTTTGACCGAAGGTGAGTAATACGAATGCAGAAATAATTAAGATCGGAAAAATTGTGTACACACTTTGATAGTTAGCGAGTGATAAATTTCCAATCAGCCAATATAGTGCCGAACGAAGACTTTGATCAATGAAAGAAATCATAAGCAGAATTAAAGCTGAGAAAAATGCACCAATCATTACACCGGCAAGAATGATTGTCGTAGGATCAATTTCTCCCAATCTTTTCCCTAAATAAAAAACTAAAATAAATGTGATAAGAGCTCCGGCAAAAGCAAAACTTTGCATTCCAATGAAACCGATTCCAATCGCCATACTTAAAATTGCACCGAAAGCACCGCCGCTTGAAATGCCGAGAATGTACGGCTCGGCTAATGGATTGCGTAACAACGCTTGAAACGCAGCTCCGCTTATTGATAAGCCTGCACCCACAAACATTGCTGTCAGTATACGCGGTACTCTAATATCCCAAATAATATTTACGATTACAGATTTCGCATCATTAGGTGAAAACATTGCACTGAAAATCTCAGTAAGTGGAAAACTTACTGTCCCGAAGCTGAGGCATATAAATCCGGAAATCATCAGAACTATTAACAATAATACTGATGAGAAGAAAACTTTTTTACGACTGGTCTCGAAGTTTTTGCCAAATTTCATTTAATAGGTTTTCTATTCCAATATTTGCGACAGATGAAATGAAAATTGATTTAATATTTTTGTCAATCGGATGCTTGGTGATTTCTTTCTCAAGAATTTTGAGCTCCCCTTCAGTCAGCAAATCGATTTTCGTTAACACAATCATCCGTTCTTTTTTTATCATTTTTAGACTGTAATTTTTTAGTTCTGCAAGAAGAATTCTATAATCTTCTTTAATTGATTCGGAAGTTGCATCGAGCATGAATACTAAAACTCTTGTTCGTTCAATATGGCGAAGGAATTGCAGACCAAGTCCTTTACCTGCTGACGCACCTTCGATAATTCCGGGAATATCTGCAATCACGAAGCTCTTTAATTCTCTGTAATTAACAATTCCTAGGACGGGCTCGAGTGTTGTAAATGGATAATCGGCAATTTTTGGCCTGGCTGCGGAAACGACCGAAATGAGAGTTGATTTTCCTGCATTTGGAAAACCTACGAGTCCAGCATCGGCAATCAATTTCAGCTCAAGAATGAGTGATCTCGCTTCACCAGGCATTCCGGGGTCTGCTTTCCTCGGCGATTGATTTGTTGCCGATTTGAAATGTGTGTTCCCTCTCCCTCCTTTACCCCCCTTAGCTGCCACAAAGGATTCATTTACTTCAATGAAGTCATGAATTATTCTTCCAGTTTCTTTTTCTTTAACAATTGTACCGACAGGCACTTTCAGAATAATATCTTTTCCATTTTTTCCAGTCTTGAGTGCGCCCATTCCGTTTTCACCATCTTGAGCAATGTATTTCTTTTTGTATCTGAAATCGAGCAGGGTGGATAAATTTGAATCCGAAATGAAAACTACATCGCCCCCTTTTCCACCATCTCCGCCATCGGGACCTCCTTTGGGAACGTACTTTTCCCTTCGGAAACTGACTGAACCCTTGCCCCCTTTGCCTGAGCTTATTGATATTTCTACATAATCTAAAAACAATTTTACTGAGAGAGGTTATCTGATGTTATCGTATAAAAATTCTGTGAACTTAATTGCAGCCTTGGAATACGGCTGAATGTTTTTTCGTTGGAATAGATCAGTTAAAAATTGAGATGCTTCATCCCAATTCTCTGCTTTATCTAATAATGCAATTGTCGAAAAATATTCTTCTTCGGTTCCGTTAAATAATTTTTTTACTACAAGTTTTCTTAAACGATTTTTTATCAGTCCGTCTAGATTTCTGGCGTAATTTGTTTTCTTAGATTCGTCTTCCCCAGTTAATTTTCTAAACAACTCATTATTTTGGAGAGAGTAAGAAGAATTCATAAAAACATCAGCTGCTTTTTTCTCAACCGATGACTGCTCAAGAGGTTCTTGCTTAACTTCATAAGGTTCTTCACTATTTGTTTCTAAAACTTTTTCAACTGGGGCTTCAAGATCCTGTCCTAAATCTTGAATAGTTTCTGCTCGAAATATTTCTTTAGCAGGTTTCGATTTTTCTTCATTTAGAAATTCAAGTGCGTCGGATTTTCGCGAAGTGTCTGAGCGCTGCAGAGTAACTGATTGAAGGAAAGCTTTAAAGTCAAGACGCGGATCGGTCAAATCTTTTTTCTTTTCTTCAATGAAAGAGGCGAAGCTTTCTTGTTCTTTATCCATTAAGAAAATTTGAAACGCTTCGGCTTCTGCATGAGACGTCAAGTAAAGATCCAATCTGTTCAGATAATTTTTGAATGATTTAAAAGTCACATAATGATCGATAATTGTAAAGTCCTTAGTGAATTCTTTATCCGCATTCTTACAGAGAGCTAAGAATTCCTTTTTACCAATTGAATCGATTTTTTTTCTCTTCAAGTATCCTTTAATGATCTCTGGAAGATATTCGTAATCTTTAACGAAATTCAGTCTCTGCAAAATGAATTCCCTGCTTTGAATTTCTTTATAATCAAAAACGAAATCTGTCAGAGTATCGCATGGACGGAGTAAATAATCAATCGTAAAATCCAAAGCAGATTTTAATGAAGTGGAGAAATCATTCATACTGAATGACTTTGTAGTTTTCAATATAACAGTTAATTCTGCCAATAGAGGCTGAACTTCCGGTTTTTCAAAATTGAAGGTTGAGAAGTTCTTGATTTCAGCTAATTCGCGGTCGAGACGCTGTTTAATATCTTCATCAAAATATTTTATTATAGATTCTGGAATTGCCAGTGAGATAATTTTCCCCAGAGTAATTTCATTATGATCTTTAAAGATCACATCGCAAAATTTATTGATTACAATTTGTTTTTCTCTATCGAACATAGGATTAAGCTTATCTATAAATCTCCAATTACCAAATCATTTTCACTTTATATTTTTCAAATACCTCATCGGAACTAATTATAGGGATATTTTCCGTTAAAGCTTGAGAAATTATCAGACGATCAAATGGGTCTTTGTGGTGGAAAGGTAGATTGCAAAGCCTGTTCAAATGATCTAGATTTATATTAAGCAGATCAAAACCATTCTTTTCACATTCGCTTTTAACGAAATCAATTAAACTTTCTTCTATTTCTATTTTTTTTAAACTAATCTTTATAGATAATTCCCAGATACTTGCAATGCTGATAAATTTTTGATTATTTGAGTTAATTATCAGTTCAGTAACTTTTAGTGAGATTTTTTCAATACCACCGACGAACCATAGAAAAGTGTGAGTATCTAGTAAATATTTCAAGGCATGTACTCATTTTCAAATTCTTTGGGTGTTTCATCAAAATCTTCAGCAATGAATTTTATTTTTTCTTTCGCACTCCCGAATTTAGCTTTTGGCCTTGAAGAAATTGAAGTGATTTTCACGATTGGTTTCCCATCTTTTACTACAATTAATTCTTCGCCCTCACTAGCACTTTGAATGATTCGGGCTATATTTTTCTCTAACTCATATATCGATATCTGTTCCATACTTTTCCCTTCATATTAACTTAAAATATCTTAAACCAATTTATCGAAAGGTTGAAGTTTTGTCAAGAATCGATATGAACCGAATTAATAAAAAGGAGACAAATCCTAATTTCCAAATTGAAAATTCATAAGTCGAAAAAGAATTTATCTCCAATAAATTACTTCAAAGTTGAACAAAGCTTAGCTCGAATGAACTCACGATTCATTCGAGCAATGTTAGTTATCTTAATTTCTTTCGGACATTCGGCTTCACATGAGCCAATATTTGTACAATTTCCAAAACCGAGTTCATCCATTTTTGCAACCATGTTTTCCACTCGGATTTCCCGCTCAACTTTTCCCTGCGGAAGTAAAGCCAACTGTGAAATTTTTGCACTGACGAATAACATTGCTGAAGCGTTTTTACACGCAGCGACACATGCACCGCAGCCAATGCATGATGCGGCATCCATTGCAAGTTCCGCAACTTCTTTAGGAATTGGAATAGCATTTCCATCCGGAATACCGCCTGTATTGATCGAAACAAATCCCCCTGCTTGAATAATACTGTCGAATGCACTCCTATCGACAACTAGATCCTTTATTACAGGAAATGCTTTTGCTCGCCAAGGTTCTATCCATATCGTATCACCATCATTAAAATGCCGCATGTGAAGCTGACACGTGGTTATTCCCTTTAATGGTCCATGAGGTCTGCCATTTATTACAAGTCCGCAGCATCCACAAATTCCCTCGCGGCAATCATGCTCGATAGCGATTGGATCCTCACCTTTGCCTTCCAATTCTTCGTTCACAAGATCCATCATTTCGAGAAATGATATATCAGGCGAAATATTATTTGCATGATAAGTTACAAAACTTCCTTTTGCTGAATTAATCGGCTGACGCCAGACTTTTAAGATTAGAGTTAATTTATTTCCACTCATTATTTGTAACTCCTCGTAGATGGTTTTACATATTCAAATACAAGAGGTTCTTTGTGAAGATTCCACTTACCAACTTGCTCAAATTCCCAAGCAGCAACATAAGAGTACTTTTCATCGTCTCGTTTCGCTTCACCTTCTTCGGTTTGATACTCTTCTCTGAAGTGTCCTCCGCAAGATTCATTCCTCCCTAAGGCATCAATCGCCATTAATTCTCCCAGCTCGAAGAAATCAGCAACTCTGCCAGCTCGTTCAAGTGCTTGATTTAAGTCTCTATCCGAACCAGGAACATTTACATTTTTCCAAAATTCTTCGCGGAGTTCTTGGATTTCTCCAATTGCTTTTTTCAATCCTTGCTCATTCCTACCCATACCGACATATTCCCACATAATCTTTCCAAGCTGGCGATGGAGATCATCAACTGTCCGTTTGCCATTAATTGAAAGAAGTTTTTCAAGTTGCTCGTGCAGACGACCTTCCTCCTTAGCAAATTCTTCATGATCTGTTTTTAATGGTTTGAATTTATTCGAGGCGAAATAATCTCCAAGTGTGTATGGAATCACAAAATAACCGTCAGCGAGCCCTTGCATCAAAGCGCTGGCACCAAGACGGTTTGCTCCGTGGTCAGAAAAATTCGCCTCTCCAAGAACAAACAGACCCGGAATTGTACTCATCAAATTATAATCAACCCAAAGTCCGCCCATTGTATAATGCGGCGCTGGATAGATCATCATTGGGACTTTGTATGGGTCCTGAGCCATAATCATTTCATACATCTGGAAAAGATTTCCATATCTTTCTTCAATAACTTCCTTTCCAAGCCGATTGATTGAATCGGCAAAATCGAGATAAACAGCTTGTCCGGTTTCACCGACTCCATTCCCGGCATCGCAGACTTCTTTTGCACTGCGAGATGCAATATCACGAGGAGACAGATTCCCGAACGAAGGATATTTTCTTTCAAGATAATAATCCCGTTCTTCTTCGGGAATTTCATTCGGTTTTCGTGTGTCTTTCTTTTTTTTCGGAACCCAAACTCTTCCGTCGTTTCTTAGACTTTCACTCATTAAAGTCAATTTAGATTGCTGTTCACTATGAAGCGGAAGTGAGGTTGGATGAATTTGCGTAAAGCACGGATTTGCAAATGCAGCACCTTTTTTATGTGCACGCCAGATTGAAGTCGCATTACAATTCATTGCATTGGTTGAAAGGAAGAAAACTCGCGAATAACCGCCCGTACAGAGAAGAACGGCATCGGCAGTATATCTTTCTAATTCTCCGGTAATTAAATTTCGAGCAATTATTCCGCGCGCCATTCCATCAACAATTACCAATCCGAGCATATCACGCCGGGTTTTCATTTTAATGTTGCCTTTACCGGCTTGACGGCTTAGTGCACTGTACGCACCGAGAAGCAGCTGCTGGCCAGTCTGACCGCGTGCATAAAATGTTCTTGAAACTTGCGCACCGCCAAACGAACGGTTGTCAAGCAATCCGCCGTAATCTCTCGCGAAGGGAACGCCTTGTGCAACACATTGATCAATAATATTATTGCTTACCTCAGCTAATCTGTAAACATTTGCTTCTCTAGCTCGGTAATCTCCACCTTTTAGCGTGTCATAAAAGAGTCGATAAATACTGTCACCGTCATTCGGATAATTTTTAGCGGCATTTATTCCGCCTTGAGCGGCAATGCTGTGTGCGCGCCGGGGGCTGTCGTGAAAAGTAATTACTGTAACATTGTAACCAAGTTCAGCTAACGATGCAGCAGCCGAAGCTCCAGCAAGACCAGTTCCAACAACGATCGCACTGTATTTTCTTTTATTAGCAGGATTAACAAGCTTAAGATTAAATTTATATTGTGTCCACTTATCTTGAATGGAACCTGCGGGAATTTTTGAATCTAGTTTCATTTCTACCTCACAAATAAAAAGAAGTAAATTGGGAATGATGCAAATGCAGCCGAGACAAAGATTGCATAAAATCTTCCAAACCAAACAATGAATGGAGTGTATTTTTTATGATTCAATCCTAAAGTCTGAAATGCACTTTGGAATCCATGATAGAGATGCAATCCAAGTAAAACCATTGCCACTAAATAGATTGTAACATAAATGGGTTCGTGAAATACTCCGACGACAATGTCATAATCGGTGATATCCGGACCTTTGTCTCCATAATGGAATGCGTACCAGAAATCTCTCAAGTGAATAACAAGAAAAACGAAAACCAGCAAAGCGGAGATTATCATGTTTCTGGATGCGAATGTGCTTTCTGGATCGGGTTTTTTAATTTTGTAGCCGACACCACGTGCTATACGGTTTTGGATCCAGACTGTCACGCCATCGATCATGTGAAATAAAAAACCGAGTGCTAGAAAAACTTCTAAGATTTTTATTGGGATCTTCAAACCGGTTTCATTTAACGTATGAACATAAGCATTGAAAGCATCTTTCCCCACATACAAAAAGACATTTCCAAATAAATGAACCAGAAGGAAGATAACCAGGAACAAACCGGTAAGAGCCATTATCAACTTTTTCCCGATTGAATAAGTGAATGTCCGGGCAAACCATCCCATTAATGTACTCCTTCTAAAATAAATAATTTAATTTGATTAACATTTAGTTTAAGATTTAAATTGCGTGAGCTTGAAGAGATGATAGTATTTTGAGAAAAATATTTTACAAAATTACACATTCAGAACAGGATAATCATGAAATTATTGGTGATATAAATTCATTAGGTTCATATTTAATCACTGAATTCAAATTATCAAATATCGTTTTGAAAGTCAATTTGGAATAAACTAGCTTATGTTAAATTTAAGTACTATTCACCTTAAGGTTTATGCTGAAATTTTATCCTTGTTAATAAGTCAAATCAGTGTAATCTATATTTCACAATCCCATTTCAAGGTCTTAGAAAATAGACAATGAATCTAGGAATAAAAAAATTTTATTGTGAAGTTTGGATGAGATTTCTATTTTCACGAAGAATAAGATATGTCGAGCGTAGGCCACACACATACTTCACGGGTAGTTTTTATTGACCTCTTAAGGTTCGTTGCCATTTTTTTAATGGTGCACGGACATACTGTTGATGTTTTATTGAGCTATAACTATCGAATGCCAAGTTCAGTTGGATTTAATACTTGGTTGTTTTTCCGGGGATTGACTGCACCATTATTTTTATTTGCTTCAGGTTTTGTTTATGGTGTTAGATTCAGACGAACCGACTCAACTGTAAAATTTAAACTCATTCAGAGAAAAACAATTCGCCGAGCTTTATTAATTATTTTAATAGGCTATTTGATGAAATCGCCTACCCCTTCACCATTTCACTGGACGCATGTTACATATCAGATGGTCCAATTATTCTTTGCAGTTGATATACTTCAATTGATCGGTGTAAGTCTCCTTATTTTGTTGGGGATTGAAACCCTGGCACGTAATTATAAATTTGAAGCGATGAGAGTTTTGTTACTCGTCTCATTTTTATTCTTAATGTTTCACCCGATTGTGAAATTAATTGAGTGGGAACATTGGCTGCCTCTGTCACTTTCTTCTTGGTTCTCGCAAGCTACAGGATCTTTATTTCCGCTTTTCCCATGGGGGGCATACTTATTTTTAGGAGGCGTTCTCGGAATTTATTTTCAAAAGAAAAATTATTTTACTGATTTAATAATTCTATCAAAAGTTCAATTAAAGCTTGGAATTATCTTTATCGCAGGTGCAGTAATGTTGAATTTATTTGAACTCCTTCTATTTGCAGATTCAACCTTTTGGACAATAAGTCCGAATCTTGTTTATTCACGATTCGGTATTGTGTTAGTTTTTGGAAGTCTGTTTGCATTAATTTCGATTCCGATAAAACACATTCCGCAATTTTTAAAAAATGCGAGCAAAAACTCACTTGAAATATATGTTGTTCATGTTATGCTTCTTTACGGAAGTTCATGGAATCAAGGAATAAAAATTTTCATCGGAAATAAATTGAATGTTCTTGAAACAATCCTCGGTGTAATCGTGATGATTGTTTTAATGATTCTATTTTCCGAGTTGTTGACAAAATTTAATAATGTAACCTACCCAAGATGGAAGCAAAAGATTTTAACAAAATTAAAAAGCAAAAAATACAAATTAAAAAATTAACTTTACTCTATCCTTGACAATACAAAATTAATTCTATAAACTGCACTCAGTTCTTTGATACCTTTGTTGGTTCACGTGATTAAAAGGGAAATCGGTGTAAGACCGATGCTGCCCCGCAACTGTGAATGCAAAAATGTTGTTAGCAAAAGCCACTGATTAATTAATGTAAAATTTACAGTGTACAGTTTATAGTTTGTTTATAGTGCACTGTTCATTATTTATTTTTCATTAACTTCGGGAAGGCGTTAACAATTCGCATCAGCCAGGAGACCTGCCAATAATGGAGTAGACTCAATCCTTCGAGGGGAAGGAAAGTTTAAATAAAAATTTGATTTTTAAACCTCTTCACCCCCGAAGAGGTTTTTTATTTTAAATTTTTATGAACAGAATTTTAATCAAGTTTATATTTTTTGTTTGCCTATCATCAGCTTTAACTGCTAAAGCCGGTAAAATCCATTTTTATTCCTGTGCAGCTAGTGATTCAATAAGTTTTTCCGCATTTGCTGAATTTGATACAGCAAAGCAGTACGAACTTCAAGAAATTGTCATTAAAGAAAAATCTGGCTTGACAAATTCTAATCTTTCAACAAGTCAGCAAACAATTAATATTCAAAAATCCAATTTGTTCAACTCAAAATCGGTTGGTGAAGTGTTTAAGCAAACTTCTGGAGTTTTCGTAAAATCCTATGGCGGTGAAGGGAGTCTGCAAACTATTTCTGCTAGAGGAACCGGAACAGAATATTCCTCTGTCGAGATGAATGGGATGGATTTAACAAACACACTTGGCGGTTCTTTTGATTTCAGCAATTACACCGCTGATGAGTTATCTTTTATAACGGTAAATCTTGGAAGTGATTTCAGTTTAATCGGGGCAAATTCCTCTAATGGAAAAATCTTTTTGGATCCATTTAACAAAAATGATTCAACGAAATTAAATCTTAATTATACTTTTGGTTCATTCGGTTTGAATTCATATTCAACGCAAATTAATCAAGCTATGTCAAATACAAATTTCGGATTAGCATTTTATAAAAAAACTGCGGTAAATAATTATGATTATCAATTCGAAGGGAAAACATTCCTGAGAGAGAATGCAGACTTAGATCAATCAATAATTAAACTCTCACTCACGAATGATTTCGAAATCTCAAACTCATTTCTATTGGTAAAATCTCTTTTTCGTTTTTCCGATAAAGAACTTGGGCTCCCGGGATTTATTGCTTCGAATAAACATGAGAGGAATAATGTCAGGCAATTTGAAAAAAATAAACTTTTCGTTACAAATCTGAATTGGTTTTTTGAAAATGGCTTTACTATTAATGGCATTATTGGACTTAATGCGACAAGTATTAAAATCTCAGATCCGCAGGCTGAGGTGAATCTTCGTTCAACGCAGTTTCAGTTTACAAATCACAATCTCTCATTCAGACTTTTAACAAATTATTTGGGAGAGAGTTATTCAATCGCTGCTGGCTTAAATTCAAACTTTGAAAATTTTTATTTCGATGAAAGCGAGATTCACCAAACAAAATATTCTTCACTGAAAAGAAACTACTATAACATTTCAGCGGCACTCAACAAACAATTTGTTTTCTCAGAAAGCTCACACAAGCTTGGCATAAACTTGATGCTGAATAATACATTTGTGAATTCAATTTACTCGAAAGACCAAGAATCCAGCTCAATTCTGAATTACAAACTGGGAGTTGGATACTCTCCATTTGCCGAAAATTTGGTTCGATTATTTGCCAATTATTCATTTGGTGTACGAATTCTAAATTTTTATGAACTTTATTATTCGAAAATGAATTTTCTTTCCAATCCCAATCTTAAAAATGAGACTATTTATGACTTCGAATGCGGTGTCGGTGTAAATTCAAGCTTCATAAATGCTGACTTTATCTTTTTCAATCGGTTTGTAAAAGACAAAATAGTGTGGTATGCAAATAGAATAGCTGTTTTCACTCCTCGTAATGCTGGAAAAGTTACTGCAGACGGCTTCGAAGTGAGGATCTCGGATTTTAAATTTACAAATTTTATTTCAGCACGATCAAATTATACATTCACTAACGTGTACAATACCGAAAAGCTTGGAGAAAGTGATCAGGCTTATAAAAAGCAATTAGTCTACATTCCTAAGCATGCAGCCAACTTTATTTTCAGCATGCACTTAGAGGAATTCAATTTTGAATTCGTTTTGAATTATTTCAGCGAACGTTTTTATTCGGAAGATAATGATCCGGATTATGTATTATCGGAGCCTCTTCTTTTAGATTTGGCTCTCAGTTATTCGATTTGGCTTTATGATCTCAAAACTACTCTTCTACTTAACGTAAACAACCTTATAAACGAAAACTATTTTTTAATTCAATCTTATCCTATGCCAGGAAGAGATTTTAGATTATCACTTAAAACGGAGATTTGATAAATGAAAAAAACTATTTCACTGATTCTACTTTCGACTTTAATTTTTAGCTGCTCAAAGAAAAACAATCCAATTGATGATGATTGGAAAGTTTTCAACGATGGAATTTATATTTTGAATGAGGGTATTTATGGTCGGAATAACAGCGAAGTCAGCCATTACAATTTAAAAACAAATAAAGTTATTGATAACTTTTATTCCTCTGCAAATGGTAAATCAATTGGCGACAATGCCAACAGCTTATTCTTTTTTGATGGAAAAGCTTTCATTGCTGTGGATGCAAGCAACAAAATCGAAGTAATGAATCTTGTAGACGGAAAATCGCTCGGATTGATTGATCTTGGTGCGAAAGGAAGTCCTCGTGAAATTTTCATTCTTAATTCCACAAGAGGATTCGTTACAAGCTTTTCAAAGAATGCAGTGATCGAATTTAATCCGAAAACATTAAGCGTATCACGAGAGATTCCCGTTGGAAAATTCCCTGAAGGAATCGTTTATAAAGAAAACAAACTCTTTGTTGCAAATTCCGATCTCGGCAGTGGTACTACAGTTTCGGTGATTGATATAAATACTAATAATGTAGTTAAAACAATTTCTGTCGGACGCAATCCAAGAATGATCTCTCTCTCAAACGACGGAAAAATATTTGTCGGCTGCTCAGGTGATTTTTTTGATGCAAATTACATATCGGGTTTTTACATGATTGATCCAGGTTCATTAGCTGTCGTCGATTCAATCAAACTCGCATATCATCCGCAAGATTTTACGATCTCAAAGAACAACACTCTTTACTACATAAATGATAAAGGTGTTGGCAGAATAAACTTAGCGGCAAAAAGCGTTGACACGGTTTTCATTTTCGGTGCAACTGTGAATGACATTTTCGGAATCCCCTATGCATTAACCTTTGATGAAATCACAGAACAATTATATGTTTCCAATCCAAAAGATTTTTCACAAAACGGAGAGATAAAAGTATTTAATAAGAATGGAATTTATATATCAAAGTTTGATGTCAAGATAAATCCCGGTGGAATTTATATTTACAGGTAGGTTATTTCAAAGATGCCAACCCGACTTGTCGGGATGACATCTTTTAACCTCCTTTTTTAAAATCTTACTTTAATAGTTCACCATTAACGTAGAGACGCACTGCAATGCCTCTCTACAGAAATACAAATATTAATTCTTTCTCATGCAATCGAAATATGTTGAGGGATCGTCTCTAGTTCCATAAACCAAAATTTTAATCCCATATTGCTTTTTAATTTTTCTTTTTCAAGATTTGCATAGAATTAAGGTGAACAATGAATACGAATCGAGTGAGTAAATATTCCTGGTTTTACTTCTGCGGTTTAAAAAAGTTTTCTAAGGGGAGAGTTCTACTTACTACTTACTACTTACTACTTACTACTTACTACTTACTACTTACTACTTACTACTTACTACTTACTACTTACTACTTACTACTTACTACTTACTACTATAGTATATGCTCGTTTAGTTTTCTCGGAAAGTTGCTGCGACCACATATGCATTTGTTCTCGTCACATTTCCAAAGGGTTTTCTGGACAAAAAATTTCTATTGTTTTATTACTCCAAACGATAAAGGAAGCTAATGATTGTTGCAGATTTACTACAGGCTTTACATAGCTTACTGATGGATGAAAAAATAAACTGTTCAACAACAGCAATCAAGAACTATGGAGTAAATAAAATGAAAAAATATTTTCTATTTTCATTAGCATTAATTTTAGTACTTAGCAATTATTCGT
>VGVX01000048.1 GCA_016873845.1 Ignavibacteria bacterium | reverse complement strand
TTTATTTCTCTCCGGTTTATTTCTCTCCGGTTTATTTCTGTTCGTCTTAGTTCCATTTGTCTCCTCAGTCTTTTTGTTAAATTTAATATCCTGAGGGGACATTTGGCACTATTTGAGATAAACCATCTTTTTCGTTTCAACGAAATTACCGGCTTTGAGCTGGTAGAAATAAACGGAGCTGCGCAATGGATAATGTAAAATGGAAAATGGATAATTGTAAATCCCAGGTCCAATTACTTCATCAACTAAAACGGCAACTTCTCTTCCTAAAATATCAAATACTCTAATACTAACCTGACTGACTGCTGAAAGCTGAAAGCTGATAACTGTACTCGGATTGAACGGATTCGGATAATTTTGATAAAGCTTATAATCAATTTTTAATAAATCCCCTTCCACTGAAGTTGATGGCGGACGGAATTCTTCAAGCTCTTCTATCTGCCCTGGAATATTCAATCCAAGCGAGTCTACGTAAAGCGGCTCCTGTCTTGATTTAACAATAAATCTATCTTGTGCAAGCCAATCTTGAACCGGAAGACTGAATAAATCGATTAAAAGCGGCGGCAGCGGTGGCGGAAGCGAGATTCGATATTGTATAACTATTTCCGTTTTAAATGTCATCGCATTGAAAGTTCCTGCCGGTACAGTGATCGATTCCGTTCCAAGCCGAGTTCCTCGATAAACAAATCGCAGTGGAAGAGTTCCCATTCCGGGAATCGTTAATGTTGTATCAAGCTGAAAGATCGTGTATCTGCTTCCAAGCGATGCACCGAAGCGGTAGGTTTCAAACCAATCAGGAAGCTTTACTTCGAAAGTATCAAGTTCGATCGACCGCATGTGTGTATAAATGCTCGAACCTTGCGCAGCATACCAAGACGAATCGAACATGATACCCTCTTCTGTTTTTCGAATACTTATTAGAGTTTGCTTCCCCAAAAAGCTTGTAAATGCAAGCGTGGAATCGAACATTGAAATTATTGGCCCGGTTGGTACGCCTGCAGAATCAAGTGCCTGAGTTTTGAATTTCCATACATTCCCAACCGTCGTGGGCAAATACGATGATGCCGTTTGAGAAAATACAATCCCAATTTGAATTATGAAAAGTAATAAAGTTGTTTTGAGCTTCATATTTACTCCAGTACAGATAAATAATTTATCTCTTTCACTTTTCCGAATGTTTTAACTTGCGGCTTAACCTCGCTGCTGTTTGTTACAATCATCATTAAGAGATCGTCCATCAAAAAATATTTTTGAATTGCTTTTTCAATATCGATTCGGGACGCTTTACGAATGTTATTAACCCACTCGGCGAGATAATTCTCTCCTCTATTATAGAATACCATGTCGGCTATATATCTTGTGAGCATTTCCGGCGACTGAAGGTCGCGGGCAAAATCGCCAATCAAATAATTTTTCGCCTTTAAGATTTCTTTTTCAGATGGACCTTTATCTCTGTATTTCTTCAACTCATTGAATAAAACATCGAAGACCTCTTTCACGGTGGAATTTTTGGTAAAGGTGGAAATTAGATACGTTCCTCCATCTTGATATGACGCAAATGAGCTTGAGGCTCCGTATGACAAGCTTCTTTTTACTCTGATCTCTTCAACTAGCCGTGATGTGAATCCAGAGCCAAAGACTGTGTTTGCGACTTGAACTGCATAATAATCTCTATCATTAACTTTCATTCCCTTATTTCCAAATCTGATCTGAGTTTGAGTTACATCTGGTTTATCGATTATTACAAGCTGTTTTCCAGAAAAAAACTCTTGTTCCTTCGATTCAAATTTTAGTTCTTCTCCTTTTTTCCATTGCGCAAAAGCGTTCTTCAGCATTTCGAACATTTCAGTTTTATTAAAATCTCCGAACACAACGAGCAAAGAATTATTTGGTGCAAAATATTTTTTGTAATGCCATTTGACCGCATTCTGGTCGATATTCAATAAAGATTTTTTTCTTCCTTTTAATACTTTCCCATACATGTGTCCTTCGAAGATTTCCAGCGAAAATGCCGTTGAGATAATTGTATTCGGATCGTCGAGGGCTGCATCAATTTCTGCAAGACGTTTTTTGATTTCTTTACTCACTTCTGAAGATGGGAAGATTGGATTCATAACTATGTCAGAAAATACCTTTAATCCATCATTAAAATTAATTTTTAGGAATTCTGATGAAAGACTTACGTAATCATAACTCGTGGAAACATTAATGCTCGAACCGAGGAATTCGATTTCCTCTGCAATACGTTCCGCTTTTCTCAATTCTGTTCCCTTTTTTAAAAGCTCGGATGTAATGCTTGTCAATCCGTCGGAGTCATCAGGATCTAGGCGAACTCCTCCCTTCAATAGCAGGCGGACTTGTATCAAAGGAAGTTTGTTATTTTCAACGAGGACAATTTTCAATCCGTTTTCTAAAGTGTTGACAGAAAAATCTGGTATATCGAGTTTTTGAGTGAATGCTGCTTGAGCGATGATTATCAGTATTAAAATTATTTTTTTCATTTTTATTTCCCCGACTGTAATAATGTAACAACTGTCCGCTGATCTTTGGCTAATATCTTTTTCGCCGCTTCTTTTATCTGTTCTTTTGTGACTGCGCCGTATATTTCGGCCAGTTGAAAAGCATTTTTATAATCTCCCGTCAAAGTGTGAAAGTATCCGAGCCTGAATCCAGTTGATTGATTTGTTTTAAAGTAGCTTATCAATTCACGAATCTTTTTGTTCTTTACTTTTTCAAGCTCGTTGTCTGTCACGCCGTCTTCTATTATATCGTTCAGAATGTCATAAACGTTTTCTTCAATTTCTTTTAACTCCTCGCCCTGTCTTGCCTGCACATAGATCTTAAACAATCCAGGATGCTCAAATTCATCTTGCGAAGTCCAAACTTCCACAGCAAGCTGCTTATCATTTACAAGAGTTTTCACAAGGCGCGAACTTTGTCCCCCAGATAAAATTTCAGAAAGCAAATCCAATGCATAATGCTCTGGATCGGATATAGAAACAGATTTATATCCAATTAAAAAAGAGCTTAGCTGAACGTCGCGTTTCAGTTCAATTCTTTTCTCTCCATTTTGCTGAGGTTCGGCATTGTTGACTTTTACCGGCGGTTTTTGTGCGGGAATTTTTCCAAAATATTTTTCAAAAAGCTTTATTGCTTTCTTCGTATCGAAATCGCCCGTGAGAATTACGACTGCATTGTTCGGCGCATAGTAAGTTTTAAAATAATTTTTTGCATCATCGAGCTTGATATTCTCTAGGTCCCCCATCCATCCGACTACCGGGAATTGATAAGGATGAGCAGCGAATGCGTGTGCGTACAATTCTTCTTCCTGTTTGTTTTCGGGATAGTTATCGACCCGCAGACGTCGTTCTTCCATTACAATGTAGCGTTCCTGTTCGAGATTGTCCTTATCAAGCTTGAGAGATTTCATTCTGTCTGACTCAAGATCAAGAACTAATTCAAGTTTATCCGAATTAAATTCTTCCCAATAATTTGTAAAGTCATTCCACGTACTTCCATTTGAGTAACCGCCATTTTCTTCGAGCAGCCGATCGAATTCTGTCGGTTTATACTTTGCCGATCCATTGAACATCATATGCTCGAAGAGGTGCGAAATACCAGTTATTCCCGGTCTTTCATTCTTTCCGCCAGCTTTGAAATAAACGAAATAGCAGATACTCGGAACTGTGTGATCTTCAACGAACAAAATCTTCATTCCGTTTTTTAAGCTGTGTTCTGTTACGTTAATATTTTGCGCAGGAAGAATAAATGCTGAAAATAGTATCAGAAAAAAAATTAGTTTCTTCATTATTAACCTTATGTAATTATTTCTTGTGTGAACAAATTTCTGTAAGCACTCCATTTGCAGCTTTAGGATGAATGAAAGCAATTTGCAATCCTTCTGCGCCGGTACGCGGCTCGTGATCAATTAGTTGCACATTTTTTTCTTTCAATTCATTCAGTTTCGATTTAACGTCATCGACAGCGAATGCAATGTGATGAATTCCTTCTCCACGTTTATCGATGAATTTAGTGATCGGGCTGTCGGATGAAGTTCCTTCGAGCAGTTCGATTTTCGTCTCGCCGATTTTGAAAAATGCTGTCTTTACTTTTTGATCTGAGACTTCTTCAACTGCGTAACATTTTGACCCAAGAAAATCTTCATAAAATTTTATTGATTCATTCAAGTCTTTTACCGCAATGCCTATATGTTCGATGTGTGTGATCATTGTTGGTGGAATCCTAATTTCTTTCTAAGATAACAATAGAAAACCTAAACTTAAAGAGCCTAAAGCTAGAGAAAATCGGTAATTTCTAGTTAACTTTTCCCTTGCGAATTAAACAACATTATTCCAACTTTATTTGTAGACATGGATATTTATAATGTTTGATAATGGGTTTTTAATAACGAACAATTCAACAGTAGAATTATTAATTGAGTTTAGAAATAATGACAATTAAACTACTAATCCTTTTTCTATTATTCTCTATCCAACCGCTGACTGGGCAAAATTCATTAAAAGTAATGACTTATAATCTGATGGGAATGAAACCCGGCACCAATCCACAGACAAGATTATTTCAAATAATTCAGAATCTTAAACAATTAAATCCAGATATAATTGGACTGCAGGAAATAAACGAAAGCTTAAGCGGCAGCGGACTCGACAATCAAGCAAAAATTATTGCCGACTCTTTGTCGGCGCATTTCGGTTTTATTTATCATTATTTTTATAGCTACACTCATCTTTCATGGAGCAATCAATTCCGAGAGTTTGTCGGTATTGTTTCAAAATTTCCCGTTGAGCAGTCGGGATTTTTACAGTTAGTCCCTGGTGCTTTTCCAAGAAAAGTAGTTTGGAATTATATAAACACCCCTTTGGGGAAAATTAATTTCTTCAACACGCATCTTGATTATCAGACTCAAAGCGTAAGAATCCAACAAGTTCAGCAAATACTTCAGTTCATAACTTCGAAAGACACTACATTCCCGAGTATTGCAACAATTCTGACAGGCGATTTCAATGATACTCCCAATACACCCCCAGTAACTTTATTAACTAGCGGGAATTACTTTGACAGTTTTTATAAAGTCAATCCTTCGGCTGCTGGCTATACAGTTCCATCTAATGCACCTGCTTCACGCATTGACTATATTTTTTCAAACATCGGCAGTCTATTAAAAATTGATTCTTCTAAGGTGGTTATGAATGCCCCATACAGCGGATATAGTTTTTGTTCGGATCATCTTGGTGTGATGTCTTACTTCACTAAAACAGAATCGATTGGCACAATTGATTGGAAAAAATATTTCACGCTTAATTCCGATGAAGGAATTGAGTTTAATCTCGACACAACCGCAATAATTTCAAATGCGGGAGTGCCAGGACTAAATATTACAAATGATAATAAAGTTGTTTTGGGATTTGGTGGTACGGGTTTAATTCGCCGAGGTGCTGCAATATCGACTGACACCGGAAAAACTTTTAGTGTATTATCAGGAATAAACTCACCGCAGCAAGTCGATGGCGGATTTATTTATCTGCTAGATGGAAGAACTCGCTTTGTAACAGAAGAACCAGCGCCGGACAAAACTCCAACAAGACACAAAAGCAGAATCGTAAGCTACATCTCCTCCGATGGCTATAACTTTGTAAAAGAATTTGGAATACGTTATCAGCCTGGTTTGGCAGACGATTCCATTTCAAGCGTTCCTTCGGTGATACAAATTCAAGATTCTATTTGGAGAATGTACTACGTGGGTGATTTTTACAGAACGAATGGAACTCGGACTGCAATTACAACAGATTGGGGATTGAATTGGAGGGCTGAGTCTATCGGAAATATTCTTGGAGTTGACGACGTCGATCCTCATCCTGTTTATCTCACAAATGGAAATATAAGATTGTACTATCGAACAAAAATGCGCGGCGGAGTTCCAGGGCAGAGCGGGATTGCTTGTAATGACGGTGATGGAAGATTTTTCGATACAACAAAATATAGATTATTAATTCCCGATGGAACAAAAGGTCTCGCTCTCTTGCTTGATCCTGCAGTGATAAAATATTCAAATGGAAAGGTCGCGTGTTATATTGGCGAGTTCGCAGCATTCGGCAATCCAACAATTCCAAAAATTGTGGCTGCTTGGGGAGAAAACTCAACAAATGTGAAAGCTGAAAATTTTATACATCCGCAGCAGATTCGACTCTTTCAAAATTATCCAAATCCATTTAATCCAGTAACTAGTATTGTGTATTTAGTACCGAGAAAAGAACATGTTCTATTGAAAGTTTATGATGTACTTGGACGTGAAGTTGCAACGCTTGTTGATGAAATTAAAGATGCTGGATTCTATCATTTTCCATTTTCAATTTTACATTATCCATTGCGCAGCTCCGTTTATTTCTATCAGCTCAAAGCCGGTAATCGCGTTGAGACGAAAAAAATGGTTTATATTAAGTAACCTTTTGGTAATATTTATCTAGAATAGGATAATTATAAGGATGAAAAGTTTTATAAATTTATTTTTGTTTTTTTTAATAAAAAAATTCGCTTTTATTTTCCTGATTCTTGCAGCCTATACACCTTTACATGCTCAAACTAACACATTTGAGATTATATATAACCTTGGGCACGTAACACTTCCATATAGTCTTGAGATTACAACCGATGAGGATTATTTAATTTCTGGAACTAACGTAAACTACTCCAATCTTGATGGAGAAATTTTCATTAAAAAAATAAATAAAGTAGGAAAAGAAAGTTTTCATAAAATTATAAAAGGGACAAGAAACTACAATCCAAACCGCGTTTGCGCAATTGAAACCTCAGATGGTGGTTATGCTGTTGTCGGCACTTGCGATACTCCATTTTATATTAACATTTATATAATAAAGCTAGATAGTTTGGGTAATCTAATTTGGGAGAAAAAATTAGGTGGTACAACTGACCACGCGGGACATTTCATTCAACAAACTTATGACGGCGGTTATATAATTGGCGGATCAAAAAAAAATTCCGCTTCGGGCTGGGACATGTTTCTTCTCAAAACTGATTCTCAAGGAAATGAATTATGGTCAAGAATTTTCGGTGGAACTCGAAGCGATTATGGTTGGGTTGTGAGACAATCCAAAGACAGCGGATTTGTATTTATCGGAACAACGACATTTGGTATCAACTCGAAAAGAGTCTATCTGGTAAAAACTGATGTAAACGGAAATATTCTCTGGCAGAGGAAATTAAATGAAACTCAAAATGCGTTTGCCAATTATTTCCTTAGCAAAACGATTGATAACGGATTTATTATCACAGCTCAGAATTATTTGATAAAAATCGACTCAGTTGGATATCCTATTTGGACAAGAACCCTCTCCTCTCCGTTAAATTCAGCAACAGAATCTTTTCAAAAAAATATTGTGATTGCCGGAGATAACGGTTTATTTGTTACAGATCGAAACGGAATTTTAAATTGGGAATGGCACCCTCCGACTACTCAGAAAAAGAATGTTATGGCATTGCAAACTCCCGATAGTGGATTTATAATTCTTGGAAAAATCGGTATAAGCGGCAGCGAAAAAACATGGATTGCTAAATTAGATAAATTAGGTTCAAATAGACACGTTCAATTGCTTTTTCCAATTGGCGGCGAAACATTCACAATCGGAGATTCGGTGTGGATTAAGTGGAAAAGTGATTATGTTGAGAATGTCTTCATAAGATTAAAGTATAATTTTTCTTACCAGTCCATTCATGAAAGTTACTCAGCAGACAGCGAAAAATATCTTTGGGTTGTACCTAACTCACCCTCAAATGATTGTTACATCGAGGTGTTTGATGCATCAGATTATTCTTATGGCGCTTCGAATGCGGCACCGTTTATTATTAAAGAAAAGACCGATGTTAACGATAAATCCAGTTCGTTTTATTTCAATCTCTATCAAAATTTTCCAAATCCTTTCAATTCAATCACGAAGATAAAATATACGATTCCAACAGAGATGCCATCGATCTCAACAAATAATCAAGTAATTTCTCAACATGTTAAATTAGAATTATACGATGTGCTTGGCAGAAAGATCAAAACTCTTGTTGATGAATTAAAATCAGCTGGCGAACATGAAATAAACTTGGATGCTGATAAATTAACCAGCGGAATTTTTTGGTATACACTAAATTATAGAGGTAATGCAATTGTTAAAAAATTGGCGATTGTGAAATGAACCTCACATTCGTCAGAGTTATGATAATAACCTTTATCTCTTTTGAGATTTCTTCTTCTCAATCTATTACCTTTCAAAGAACTTTCAGAATCAGCGACAAGCAAATAGGATATTCAATTCAACAAACAAATGATTTGGGTTATATCATATCGGCTACTTCGCTAAATAATCTATTGTTAACAAAAATAGATTCGCTAGGAAATCAAAAGTGGACACAATCTTTCCCAGGATTAAATCAATTGAATTTAACCCGATCATTCGCACAATTAACTCGTGACAGTGGTTTTATTTTAACGGGCGCTGTGAATCGGGAAAGTAATTGGGATATCTCCTTAATTAAAACCGATAAGAATGGAACTGTTATCTGGTCAAAATTTATTGGAACGCCTAAGAACGAGATGAGCTACTTTGTTACGCAAACTTCAGACAATGGATTTGTAATTGCCGGCTCAATTCAAAATTCAACATGGGATCTTTACTTCGTTAAAACCGACATGAATGGCGATACGCTTTGGTCATATAGTATTGACTTTGGAAAAAACGACTTCGGGTGGAGCGCATTAGAACTAGATGATGATGGGTATATTTTTATTGGATCGATGTCCATTAGCATAACTCAGTCCAAATTAATTGCATTAAAACTTGATCACAGCGGAAATCTTCTTTGGGTAAGAAAATATTCAATGAATGCTTCGAGTAATGTTGGTTATTCATCTCAGAGATTGGGCAACGGGTCGATACTAATTCACGGCGGAAGTTCAATTATTACCGCCGATACTAAAGGTTATCCCAAAGAAATAATTTCAACCGGTTATAAAGGAATGTCTGTTAAACAAACTTCAGACGGCGGCTTCATTATGCTGACATCTACAAATCTTTTTAAATATGACAAATATGGAAGCTTACAATGGCGCAATGATTTTTTTTATTGGGGGTACTTGATTGGCTATATTTCAGCAAATTACGTTGAACAGGCTCAAGACGGCGGATTTATTATTACAGGTTCTTATGCACACGGTTCAAGTATTCAGATCTTTGTTGTTAAAACAGATTCGCTCGGCAGATATAAAAGAATAATTGTTCTTGCACCAAACGGAGGCGAGCAATTGCAGGCAAATAGCATATTTAAAATTAAATGGCAGCATACATTTGCTAAATTTGTTACAATTCAATTTCAAACAAATGAGGATGGAAAATGGCATACTATAGTACAAAACTTTCCTGCCGATTCATTGAGTTACAACTGGACAATTCCTCATATAAACGAACGTGGCGCTCTATTAAGAATAACCGATGTGAACGATGGCAGTAGTTTTGATGAAAGTAATGGACATTTTAAAATCTTTATCCCATCAAGCGTAGATGGAAATTATTCGATAAATGAATTTTCCCTTTATCAAAACTTTCCCAATCCTTTTAATTCAAGAACATTGATTCGATATGTAATTCCAACACAAGAGACGCAAAATGCAATGACTTTACCACAAGTTACATTAAAGATCTATGATGTTCTTGGCAGAGAATTACAAACTCTGGTCGATGAACCTAAACCGCCAGGTGAATATGAAATTGAACTTGATGCAATTGGATTCGCGAGTGGAGTGTATTTTTACAAACTACAAGTCAACAATAGATTCATTTCTAAGAAAATGATTATATTACAGTAGTGTTTATCGTAACATTATGAAGTGTCCTAGTGCCTAAAATGATACAAAGATTATTATACATTGTTTCACTGGTCATTATCTTTTTTAATCTCTCCACACACTCACTCTCTGCCCAAATAATTACTTTTGAAAAAATTATTGGGGACACGAACTACACAGAAAATGCAACATCTGTAGTTTGCCCTGATGAAAATAGTTTAATTATAGCTGGGATTTCATTGAACATTTACTCACAAGAATCGAAAGCCATTATTACAAAATTAGATAAGCATGGTAATTCTGTATGGACTCTGGAGTTTGAATGTATAACAAACAAATCATATGGTAGAAATAAAGTACTTCTTTCTAATGATAACCATTTAATATTTATGTACACATCTCGCGAATCGAGAATTGCTCTTGCTAAGATCACAACCGATGGTTTACAAATCTGGCAGAAAGAAATCGCTGGAGCATTTAATTATATCGGTCATGATATGATTTTAACAAAGGATAATGGTTTAGTAATTGTCGGCAATCAAAAGATTGCGGCCAGTGACATATTAGTAATTAGAACAGACCCTGAAGGTGAAATCCAGTGTTTAAAAGTCCTGGACGCTGGTAAAAATGAGTACGGTTATACTGTAAAACAGACCCTTGACAATTGTTTTGTCATATTGGGTTCTTATGAAACCTCTCTTACTAAGAGAAGAATTTTTCTTACTAAGCTCGATTCTCTTGGTAATACACTCTGGCAAAGAAAATTTGATATAGCATCATACTATGGAAAAGTAGTTTTTGATCTTCAAGTGACTAATAATGACTATTTAATTATAAGCGGTGGAAAATCGCTTTATTTTACAAATAATATTGGGCATCCAATTTGGTCAAAAACCTTCGATACTAAAATATATTCAATCGTATCTCTGAATGATTCAGCATTTTTTATCGCTACTTCAGAAGATGTGTATCAAAAGCCAAATGAAATCATAAAATTAGATTTTTATGGAGTTGTATTAACTCGGAAAACGTTCTCAGGGGTAACGGAGGAGATTAAAGTATCTCTAGACAGCGGATTAATTTTTACTGGAAATTATAAAGGTGATTATTGGATATTAAAATCGAATAAAGATTTATTTTACAAAAAGCTTTTTTTACTTCAACCTAAAGTTTCTGAAAAAATCTGGGGCGGATTCAATTATTTAATTATGTGGAATAGTCTTAACATCGATTTTTATAACATTGAGTATTCAACTGATAATGGTTTAACATGGATAAGCATAATAGAGAATTATTCATCGACTTCTAATTCGTTCACATGGAAAGTACCATCAATCACAACTAAATTGTGTAAAATTAAAATAAGGGACGCAACTGGCTTAGGTCCAGTTACAATTATTGAAACTCCGATTGAAATAATTTCACCTAATAATAATGAAGATTATATAGCAATTAACAATGTTCTGATGTGGTTTGACAATACAGGTGTCGGCTCTCATTCCTCCTCTGCAAATAGAGCCGGTTTTTTATGGCCTGGCGGAATTAACTCAATAAATCAACTTTCATTTAAAGATGGTTTCCTTTGGTCTTTTTATGCTACTTACCCTTCTTTAACCGCTGGGGGAAGTTCATATAGGAGCGGACTCCAACCCGGGCAGATACTCCCTGGAAAAGTCCCATCAAACCCAAACGATTCACGTTTCAAGATTTGGAAAATCAAAAAAAATTGGGAATCTCTACCCCCAAGTTTAGAAAAAGATCGATTACAATATGATTATATTAATTGGCCTATAGATTTGGGTGCTCCATGGGAAGATATTAATCTGAATGGATTCTACGATCCTGGAATCGATAAGCCCAAGTTCTACGGAGATGAAACTAATTGGTTTATAATGAACGACTTAGATACAACCAAAACTATTGCTCTATTTGGTTCAAAACCGATTGGTTTAGAAATTCACTCATATATATTTGGTTATAAAAAAGAAAACTTTTTAAATGATGTGATATTTAAAAAATATAAAATCATCAATAAATCCAGCAAAAATCTTGAAAACTTTATCTTTAGCTATTGGGCTGATCCAGATATCGGAAATCGGTTTGATGATTATTGTGGTGGTGATATCTCTCTGAACCTTGCGTATTGCTATAATACTTCAAATTATGACTCTATTTGGGGTGAATCTCCACCAGTTATAGGATACAGTATTTTGCAGGGACCGAAACAAACGGCGACTATCATCGATTCTGCATTTTTCAACGATAAATGGATAAAGGGTTATAAGAATCTTCGAGCACGAGCATTTATAATTAATACACCACCAGAACAAGGTAGATTAATGATATATATAGAGCCGCATAAAGGTTCCCATGCTGGAACTCCTTATGCTCTGAGGAATTATCAACAGGGAGCCGGATATCAGGGTGAATATATCTATGATCCAATTACATTTGTAGGAACTCGATTTTGGTTAACTGGCGATCCTGTTAGTGGAATTGGGTGGTATGAGGGACCTGGTTGGCCATCTACGTTATACACGACACCTCGCCCCGATGATGGAAACAGAAGAATGCTCATATCAACTCATCCATTTACATTTGCTGTAAATGATACACAAGAGGTTGTAATTGTAATTATGGCAGCACGCGGCAGCAGTAATCTTCAAGGAATTGAAATGCTAAAAAATAATTTTCGTCAATTAAATCTACAATCTTATTCTGGCTTATTAACTAGCGTAGGTGAAACAACAACTTCGAGAAATTATTCTTTTGTTCTACACCAAAACTTCCCCAATCCATTCAATTCAAGAACAATGATTCGATACGTAATTCCAACATTAGAGACACAAAACGCAATGACTCTACCAAAAGTTACATTAAAGATCTACGATGTTCTTGGCAGAGAAATAAAAACTCTGGTTAACGAACCCAAACCGTTAGGGGAATATGAAATTGAACTTAATGCGAGCGGATTTGCGAGTGGAGTTTACTTTTACAAATTGGAAGCAGGAAAATATTCTGCTACTAAAAAATTAATTCTTTTAAGATAATATTACGGAGATTTGTATGAGATTAAAGCTTTTCGCTTCTCTTTCTTTTCTCTTTTTTCTGAATCTTTCTCTCTTTTCACAACAGAAATATATTGCTGACCAGATCATAGTCAAAATCTCTGCCGATGAATTCCCAAATTTTTCGCCAAAATCAAAAAATGGAGTTCTCGAAACCGGAATAAGCACCATTGATGAGCTAAATAGAAAATATCAAATCAATTCCATCGAACCGTTCTTAAAATTCAAACCAAAAGATACTGAGCTTGATAAAGAATTTGGCTTATCGAGAATTTTTGTCTTTAACTTCCCGAGTTTTCTAAACCCAAAATTTATTTCCAATGAATTCAGCAAGCTTGACGTTGTTGAATCGGCTGAACCAAATTATGTTTATTCCACAACTTCATATCCAAATGATCCTAATTATCAAAAACAATGGGCTCACGAGAATCGTGGACAGGTCATTCCGTTGGGGGGCGGCGCTCCGGTTGGAACACCTGGTGTTGATATCGAAACAAGAAAAGCGTGGACAATCACTATAGGATCAAGAGATTTAATTCTTGCGATTTTAGATACTGGACTTGACTACCATCATCCGGAATTTGCCGGCAGGATAATTCCAGGATATGATTTTAAATACGGCGACGATGATCCTATGGACGACGATGGACATGGAACAGTGATGTTTGGAATTGCTGCCGCAACAGGCAATAACAATATCGGAATGGCAGGTGTAGATTGGAATTGCCGTCTTCTGCCAGTCAAAGTAATTGGCAAAGGAACGGGTTCAGAACAATCTGTATCGAATGGAGTTATTTTTGCTGCAGACAGCGGAGCAAAAGTAATTTCGATGAGCTGGGGAAGTACGACAAATTCCGGTTATCTTAAATCGGCAATCGATTATGCTTATGCAAAAGGTTGTGTGTTATTTGGTTCGCGAGGCAATTGGAACGATACTGCATCGTTTTATCCTGCTTCATATACAAATGTTATGGCAGTGGGCGCTTTAAGTCCATGCGATGGAAGAAAAACTTTTTCAACTTGCGATGGAGAGAACTGGGCAAGCAATTACGGTATCGATTTGGATTTTCTGGCACCTGGAACAAGAATTTTTTCAACTGACATGATAGGGCAGCTTGGCTACTCACCGAATGAATATTTTCAATTTGCAAACGGTACATCGGCAGCAACACCTCATGCCGCAGGAGTCGCAGCTTTGATTCTTTCACTTAATCCATTCTTGAGCCAGGATTCTATCCGAAATCTGATGAGATATTCATGTATCGATTTGGGTTCAGATGGATTCGATTTGGAAACAGGTTATGGAAGATTGAATGCATTTAGAACTGTAAAGAATATTTCAAAACAAAAACTATTTGCTGGCCCAAATAAAATTATTTTCTCGGAGACTGAAGTTGGAACAACCAAAGATTTATATTTAGATTTTTACAATAACACAGATGCCTCCAGATCAATCTCCTTAAACTTTTCGGATTCAGGATATGCAGCTGATAGAAACAATTTTACAGTTTTGAAAGATCGTTTTGAGATTGTAAAAATCCAATTTCATCCGACACGGACCGGTAAATTTACTTCCATATTAAGCTGCAATGCCGGGGATACAACTATAATTATTCTAATAGAAGGAAATGCTGTCTATTATCCTAAGGTATCACTCTCATCCTCATCACTTCATTTTAATCTAAATAATACAGATTCAACAAAAACTTCCTTAATAATAAACAATTCTGGCCTTGCCGATCTAAGTTGGAAGCTCAATGGTGTTAATTTTGAAAATTCTTTTACTCGCTCATATCCAGAACATTATTACACAAAACTAAAACGAAAAGGGGAGCCCGATACACGTGTGGGAATAAGGCAAACTGAGAAATCTGGCGGGATTGATAAATTTGGTTATTGGTGGATAACGAACGAGCACTCTAAAGGTCCTTCTTACAGCTTTACAGATATTTCAACCACTGGAACGAAAATCAATCTGCTTCAGGTTAATTCCAATCTTCCAGCCAAGGATGAGGGTTTTGGAATAATTGACCTTCCATTCGATTTTATTTTTTACGGTTTTACGTTTAACAAAACTGTGGTTTCGTCCAACGGATTTATTACGTTCAACTTTTATTTTTTTGAAGAGTCCAGTATTAATTATCCAATCCCGAGTTTTAATCGCCCGGATGCAATCATCTCTCCGTTTTGGACAGACTTAGACGGAACAAAAAAAGGGGATATTTATTATCAGCAGATTGATGATAAGTTTATTATTCAGTGGAACAATTGGGATTATTGGCCTTCGTCAAATGGAGATCTTACTTTTCAAATTATTCTTTTTTCAAATTCATCCAAAGTGCAATTTGTGTACAGTAAAATAAATTCAACTTGGAATTTTGAGACGATTGGAATAGAGAATTTTGACGGGAATGATGGATTGGAGATTGCTTTCAATACTAGTTTTATTAAAAATAATCTGCTTTTAGAAATCGACCTTTTCTTATCATCAAATCCAATTAGCGGAAATATTCTTCCTATGTCATCTCAGCCAATATTTCTAACTGCGAAGTCAAAGGGATTGAAGTCGGACGTTTATCATACAGAAATACTTCTATCAACAAATGATCCTAACAATATTGAGATTAAAATCCCAGCAACTGTTTCGATCTCAACGAACATTTCTGACAAGAATGATATACCGGATAAATTCGTATTGTATCAAAATTATCCGAATCCGTTTAATGGAGTAACTAGTATTGTGTATTTAGTACCGAGAAAAAAACATGTTCTATTGAAAGTTTATGATGTACTTGGACGTGAAGTTGCAACGCTTGTTGATGAAATTAAAGATGCTGGATTCTATCATTTTCCATTTTCAATTTTACATTATCCATTGCGCAGCTCCGTTTATTTCTATCAGCTCAAAGCCGGTAATCGCGTTGAGACGAAAAAAATGGTTTATCTCAAATAGCTCAACCAAAATAATTAGTTCAAAACGATTTAACGAGAATTATTCCTTCCGTTGGTTCAAGTTTTAAAATGTCTTTTACAATTTTCTGTTCATCTTTTGAATTATAAACTTTTATCCCGTCTGCAAGAACATACCATTCACCAGATGGGATTGATATTTCGCTTTTATTCTTATTGCTTCCATTCACAAATACAAGCAATTCGGCTTGATCTTTCATTTTCGAAATGTAACCAACCGCAAATTCATTAGTTGAATCGGAAATAAAAGTAAGATCTGATAAGGAAGATTTACGAAGCTGAGGGTATTTCTTTTTTAGATTAATTATTCCCTTGTAGTAAAGTAGAAGCTCTTTGTTCCAATCAACGTGCTCATAGTTGATATAGTTAGTTTCGTTATCTTTATCATAGCTGTTATGATCGAGTGTGCCGATATGAATATCCGGTGTCGATGTAAGTGCAATTATTTTTGAACGTGCAAACTCTTGCCCGGAATGGATCATAACAGGACCTTGAAGCGAGAAAAGAGTTAATGCTGCAAGTTTATGAATCTTCAATTCCTCCTTTGAAAGGGTCACTAATTTTTTTGCGTCTCTTACCGCGTCATGTCTTTCGATCTTTCCGGTTGCTAAACGGACAAAATCGCCAAGTGTATAACCATCGTGCGACTCAAGATAATTTATCGAGTGTTCAGATTTTTGAAACAAGCCAGTCATTTTCTCAAGCGTTCCGGAAAAGAATTTTTTCATCGATGCAGTATTCACACCATGATCCCAATTCCCGAAAATGAATCCTTTTCGATTAAATGGATTTTCTCCTTTAATTCCGTTTCTCGCGACATCGTTCCATGCCGCCCATCCTATTTTCGAAAATCCTGCAGGATCGTATCCACCTCCCCATGGCTCGGCAATAATAATTACATTCGGATTTATTTTTTTGGTTTCTTCAATTATCAGTTCACAAGTTTCTCGGTCAATTAACTGTGCCAAATCAAATCGAAATCCGTCGATTTTATATTCGGTCATCCAATGTATAATACTTTCGAGAATTAGTTTTCTGAATAAAGGGCGTTCAGTTTTTGTATCATTGCCGCATCCGCTGAATGAAAGAAAGTTTTGTGATGAATCCAATCCGAAATAATATTTTTTATCGATGTACTTAAACGGATTCCAATCATATTGCGAACAGTGGTTGTAAACTACATCGAGAATAACCGCGATCCCTTCCTTGTGAAATGTTTTTACCATTTCTTTAAATTCGTGAACTTGCCTTCCATCCGTTCCGTTCCATTCTCCAATATTGCTTTTCCCATTCGAAGAATAATAACTTTCCGGAGCAAAGAAATAAGTTGACATATAGCCCCAATGATTTCTTTCGTATGGATTCCACGAATTATAGAACCCGCGATGATTTCGTTTATACGGAATCTCCCAATTCGCAAAGTCGTGAACGGGCAGGAGCTCGACCGCATTCACTCCAAGCTCTTTTAAATAATTAATTCCGCCACGGATATTTTTTTCTGTCAATCCAAGATACGAGCCGGGATTTTTTGCTTGCGAAGAAGAATGTGCAGTCATATCACGCACGTGCATTTCATAAATTACTAATTCATCTGGTGAGTGTTTCACCCAACCTGTATTTTCCCAGTCAAAATCATTTCTGTGAATTAATGTCCGCGATTCGTGTTCATAAGAGTTTTTTGATGCAACTGCAGTTGAATAGGGATCTGCAATTAATACATTTGCATCGAACATTTCTGTTTCATCTTGAGGACCATCTACTCTATAAACGTAATATTTATTCCACAATTCTTCTTCGATGGTTAATCTCCATACTCCATCTGTATCGCGGCTCATAAAATATTCTTTTCCGAATTCGTCTCTTACATCATCGAAAAGAACAAGCTTGACCATCGACGCCCTCGGTGCAAAAATATTGAAATTTGTTCGCTCGTTTTTTATTTCCCATCCTAGCTTCTTCTCTGTTGTGAATTTATCAAAGACTCGCCCTGGTTCAGCTTTAACTTTCCCGAAATTCTTTATTTCTATAAATATTGGCTCCGAAAGTTCTATCTCTGATGTGTAAAGAAACAGTACGTCATGATGCTGTTCAATACTTTTTAATACTGCCCCTTGCAGTTTGACATCTTCGGATTTTATTGTCAGATTGTTGTACGGCAGTTTTACTGCAATCGAATCGAAACTTACTATCTCTGCCGAGAGCTTAAGTTGTGCTGTTGTTGTTCGTGTCATACTAGTAATTAATATTACTGATAAAAATATTATCGAGATTATCGAATGATTTTTCATTTTAATACCGATTTTACGTCTCAAATATAATAAAACTTATTAAGCGAATTTGGACTGTATTTCGAATTCATAATTGAAACCAATTTTCAAATAAACCATCAAACTCTTAAAGGAAAGATTTTATATGAAAACGAAAAAAGCTTATATCAAACAAATTTCTGGAATTACATTCGCTGGAAAAACCGATTCAAATCACTGGCTAACAATGGATGGACCCGAAGAGTTCGGCGGAAGCAACGCCGGCATCAGGCCGAAAGAATTAATTCTCCTTGGATTGGCTGGTTGCACCGGGAGTGATGTGGTTTCTATTCTTAAGAAAAAACGGATTGTTTTGACAGATTTTGAAATCAACATTGAAGCCGAAGTCTCCGATGAACATCCGCAAGTCTTTACTAAAATAATTCTCGAATATGTCTTTTATGGCAGTGGGATTAAGAAAGAAGATATCGAAAGAGCAATCGAACTCTCTCAGACAAAATATTGCTCAGTCTCCGCAATGCTGAAAAACTCAGTTGAGATTGTGCATGCATTTGTAATTAAAGAAGATTAATTCGTTGAGTTTTACTCTAGCTTTTTAATCTTCATCAGCGCGGAATAATCTGCTATCTGCCGTGTTGAATCTGTGTGCGGATATGGATCTAGCTGCATTAATGTAATGCGATAGCCCAGTGTATCAATATATTTATGAGCAACTGTATCTGCTCTTCCAACAAATCCTTCAATCTTCAGATTAAATTTTCTTTCATACATACTGGGCGTAAAAAGTTTAAATTCCAAATTCGCTTCGCCCTGCCAAACACAAACGACATTTGAAGGACAGCGAGATTCTGAAAGGACCTCATTGAAAGTCAAATAAATTGGTTCGGCGCCAATTGAAATGGTTTGTTTATATTTGAGCCAAACCTCCTCAAGCAGCGTTGAAGAAGAGTCTACTGACGAATCCTCGCTGCAAGAAAAAACCAAGAGAGGAAAAAGCAGCATAAACTTTTTCATATTAACTCCAGATTATTTACTTCTTTATTTTCTTGTGCACCTCAATCCAATCTTTCATTTCAGCAAGATTGTTTGAAAGATCCCACCACCCATTTTTGAATGCAGCATAGTCGGGTCCTGACATCGCTGATGCGTATCGAATCGAATTTGAGTACAACAGCCATTGCTTAATCCACTTTATTTCTATGGTTTCATCAAATGGATTGTTCTTATTCGCTAAACCGGCATTCCACGCTTCAAGTAAAAGCTGCGTGGCGGTTAAGGTCATTTTATTAGTTTCCTCAATCGTCTTATCAAGTTTCTTAAAATGATTCGTTGCGTAAGTTGTTGAATGGCATGATTGGCAAACTTTACTCATTTTTACTATTCGAGCAGATTGCTCTTCTTTTGAAATTAAAAACTCACTCGCATTTTCTCCGGTGAAAGTTGTCGGAAGTAGAAGTCCATCTTTATTTCTGATTATTGAAGTGTTTCCATTTTTTGGCTGCGGATGTGCATAAATTAATCCGAAAAGCCTCGTCCACAAACGAGAGCCAAAATCGTGTGAACGTTCGGCAATTATATCTCCGCTTGAGTTCACTAATAAACTGTTATGACAGGAAGTGCAGGTTGGTGCAGAAAAATCTTTTCCAACTGTCCAGGGAACATTCGTCCAGTTCCATTTTTCTTTTTTGGATTCAAAAATATTCCCGTGTTTACTTTCTTTATAAACGTTGTATGCCGGCACGTCAGGTTCTAAGTGACACTGTCCGCATGTATATGGCTTGCGTGCGATCTCGATTGAAAAACTGTGCCTCGGATGACACGATGTACATGCGCCCTTGCTTCCATCCGGATTAATTCTTCCTACTCCATGATTTGGCCAATTCGAAAGATTGGGGATTTCAATTTCGCCGAGATCTGTTTCAACACTACGCATTCCTTTTACTTCAATCTTCGTTCCATGACAAGCATAACAACTTTCACTTCTTGCGTTTTCAAACTCTTTAGTCTGAACGATTTTTCCATTTTTAAATTCTTTTGTGCTCGTTATCGTTTCGACTAAAGTGTGATAAACCGGATTCTCCTCAAGATTACCAATAGCATTTGCCTTTTTGCTTTCAGAATATTGCGTTGCTTCTATAGGATGACAAGTGCTGCAATCGTTCGGACTGACTATAACATTTATACGATAACCAAAATGGTCGAAATTGTCTTTATGCGAATCTGCATTCAGACTATGACACTCATAACAGCCGATTACTTTATCACCGAATTTTTCCTGAATTTTGTTTGAGGAAACTCTTTTTTCTAATTCAGGTTTAGAAATCGCTTGCTGCAAATTTATTTTTGAGTGGAGGCTTGTCTGCCAATCTTCTACGATTCCAGGCGTTACAGATGAGTGGCAATCTAAACATGCCTCAGATTCTTCGCTTAGCTTAAGGGCTGAGTTGATATTTTTTTCTTTTGTGGGAAGTGAGGCAACAAAAAAAACTGGCACAAAGAATATAAATGAAAAGAGGAGGATTCTATTTCTCATACTTAGTTCCTTTGATTTCGAATTGATCAACTTGAAAATATGAACTCACGATCAAGACTTTTGACTTGAGTAAATATACATTCTTTTAGAGTAAATCAAAATTCCATTCACTTCTTATTAAATTATTCGGACTTATTTAAGAATGACATCATTCAATCGCTGAAAATCTCAACTTGCTCTGTTGAAAAAATAATCAAATCAAAGTTCTTCATTTATAAAGAATTACAACACTATCCTGTTTTGTTGTGTAAATATATTCATCAATAAAAATTAAAGATCAAATTCTTCTTTCACAGAAACTTTCTCCTAACCTCTTGATACTAAAGAGGTTAAAGTGGTATTTATTTATCTATTCCATTATGGCACTCAAATTGTTTTCTTTTCTCAAGAAAACTTAAGGAAGATATGCCATGACAGCAATATTAGTCGCGTTAATGTTTCTTATCACCATAACTGTTGGTTTGATAATTACAAAAGTCCGTGAAAAAAAACGAGATGAAGCAATAGCTGTTCCAAAATCTCATAGCTATGCTGTATTTTCAAAAGATTC